>NZ_JBMDKL010000049.1:0-655 GCF_057809695.1 Flavobacterium sp. FG139 | reverse complement strand
AAACGTTAGCGGTCAGCTTAGTAAAACAGAAAAAAAATGACAAATGGAAATAGGACAGAAATTTAATCAATTGACTTTAGAGGAATATTTTCATTATATTGATAATAACAAAAAATTCAAAGATTTTAATACACTTGGACTATATCGTTCAATAGTAGAAAATGAGAAACTTTGTATTGACCAAAAAATAGAAGTTCGTGAATATGCACACAAAATCTTTAGAAAAACATTTGATTTTTTACAACTGAAAGACCCAAAAACATTTGTTGAAGTTTCGACTTTAGGACAAGAATTTACTAAAGGTGACGAAGAAAAAATTTGGAATGAAATTAAAAAAAATCAACAAAAAATACTTGATGAAAAAAGAATAAAACATAGAAATTTCGGAACATATTCCAAACACAGTTGCCCTTATGAAGACTGCATTTGGAATGGCGTAATGATAAAACAAGGTTCTCGTTTGGCTTGGTCAAGTATGCATTTTTTCACTGACAGAAGTAATTATCATCAAAAAATAAAATCTGAAATGCATAAATCTGACAGAAAATCTGAAAAACAAATTGTGGAAAGAGAAATTAATAATGAATAAAAAGCCGAACCGCTAACAGCCGTTTGCGCCAATGGCGTGGCTCGGGATTTATCAGAATGCGGAAGT
>NZ_JBMDKL010000048.1:0-737 GCF_057809695.1 Flavobacterium sp. FG139 | reverse complement strand
TACCAAATCTGTGAAAAATTAAATCCAACTAATTGTGATACCGCTACGGTAACTATTACAGTAACTGCAGCGCCTATCGTGGCTAACGATGATACGGGTGTAGCAGTAAACGGATACACTGGTGGTACGTCTTTCTCTAACGTATTGGTAAACGATACCCTTAACGGTCAACCGGTAGTAGCAGCTCAAGTAAACACTACTTTTGTTTCTTCTACTAATCCTGGTGTGACTCTTTCTGGTACGGATGTAGTAGTAGCTGCAGGAACTCCTGCTGGTACTTACACTCTTGTATACCAAATCTGTGAAGTATTAAACCCAACTAATTGTGATACAGCTACCGTTACAGTAACAGTAAATGCTCCTGCTATCGTGGCTAACGATGATAATGGTTCTGCTAACGGTTATAATGGTGGTACTGCTGTTCCAAATGTATTGGTTAACGATACTCTTAACGGTGCTCCTGTTACTTTAGCGCAAGTAAACTTAACTCAAGTTTCTACTTCAAACCCTAATGTAACTTTAGATACTACAACTGGGGCTGTAAATGTAGCTCCTGGTACTCCTGCGGGTACTTATACCCTAGTATACCAAATCTGTGAAAAATTAAATCCAACTAATTGTGATACCGCTACGGTAACTATTACAGTAACTGCAGCGCCTATCGTGGCTAACGATGATACGGGTGTAGCAGTAAACGGATACACTGGTGGTACGTCTTTCTCTAACGTATTGGTAAA
>NZ_JBMDKL010000047.1:0-777 GCF_057809695.1 Flavobacterium sp. FG139 | reverse complement strand
TCGATAACAAATTAGCCGCTTGTGAGTTTAAATTAAACAAGGTAAAGCCATCTGTATCGTCATCACACTCTTGATACACCACTCCTGAGGTAATCAGTGGTAGCGGGTTTACTTTGATGGGTTGTTCTACCAGTACATAACAATGTTCTCCGTGGTAATCAATGTTGTAAATACTCTCTACTCTAATCCATACGTTTTGGTGTACGTTAGCCGCAGTAGCTGGAATAAACTCTAAAGTATTGTTTACCGCATCGGTATAACTCGGATAGTAATGTAAGGTGACATTTGGATCACCATTGGCAATATAAGCCGCATTGGTGGTTAAGTTAAATACCTCGTATCCATCATTTGGATTGTTGGTATCACAACTCACTAAAGGCATACTGCTCAAGTTGGTTCTTGGTGTTGGAATTGGCAATACCACAATAGTAAGTGTTCTATAACTTTTACATCCTGTAACATTGTTTGTAGCGGCTATATATACTGTTTGAGTACCTGGTATGGTATTGACAAATGCTCCTGGATTTGGAATCAATTGGGTGTGTCCTGGATCTAAGTAGAACTGCAAAGTATGACCGGAAACAGTTCCTACAAAACCTGACATATTGAATGTCGTATGCAAATCGTTTGGTTGGCTATCGCTATCACAAAGACTCATCAGTGTTGGTGTAGTCAGTACAATTGGGGTGTTGACTTGTATTTGGAACGAACCCACTATAAAACAATGACTGGCAATGTTCTCAACGCGGTACCAAATGGTTTTTGTTGGCACACAAG
>NZ_JBMDKL010000046.1:0-839 GCF_057809695.1 Flavobacterium sp. FG139 | reverse complement strand
CGAAAACCGCCACTGGCGCAAGCGACGAAACGTTACCAGCAATATTATGAGAAAATCACACATAACATTCATCATTTCAATAGTTTTAGCATTTCTATCTTGTAATAATCTAACTAAAAAAGCAGAAACTACAACTTCAAATTTAGATAGTTTAAGGAACTCAGAAAAAACTTCTCTACAAATTTTAAAATCTGAAAGCAAAACTGAAAATAAAGATATTCTAGAAGACACAATAACTGATATTAAATTTAAGGAATTGTCAATTTCTATAAATAGACTTTTAATATTTGATGAGGAGAAAAAACTAGATCAAATTCAAAAAGATACAGTTTATATTTATGCTGAACTTGGCGAAACAATCGAAAACCAAAAAATTGAAATTTTAAGTGACCAAATTACCGATTTGAGTATTGAGCAACGTTATGAAACAAGTATAACGATAAGTAACGAAGGACCACATTGCGACTTAACTGAATGGAAACATTTTTATTCTGATTGGAAACTTTTAAGTAAAAACGAAAATAGTGTATTTATTTGTCACAAGTATTCCGAAAAAGACTACTCAAATTTTCCAAAAGTAAAAATTGAAGAACTAAAAAATGAAGTAAAAAAAGAATGTGGTGAGGAAATGTATAAACTAATTTCAAAAAATAAAAAGGTAATTGAAAATAATTGTGGAGTTGGAATTAGTAGGTATTTCTTGAGAATAAAAGGGACAAATAAAGAAAATGGACAAATAGTTACAAAACTAATAATTATTGAAACTCCAATGGGTTGTTAGAAGAAATACTGCTGGTAACAGCGGTTTCAAGAAATGGCGAGGCTCGGGATTTATTTGA
>NZ_JBMDKL010000045.1:0-992 GCF_057809695.1 Flavobacterium sp. FG139 | reverse complement strand
CCAACAAATGCTATAACTGGAGCATCGGCTTATTTATCAGGGACAAAAACTTTGTGGGTTAGAATTCAAAACAATACCACAGGATGTTTTGATATTATTACGGTTAATTTAGTAGTGGATCCATTACCAACGGCTTTGGCGTTTTACCCACAATATGAATTGTGTGAGACTGTAGCACCTGTTGGAGTAGAGACCTTTAACTTAAGTTCTCAAGTCACTACCATTCTTCAAGGGCAAACAGGAATGCAGGTAACGTTCTATCCGACACTAGCTCAAGCTCAATCAGGCCTTGGTGCTATAACCAATCCATCGAACTACAACAATGCAGCACCTTATGCGCAAACAGTAGGTATTCGTATTACCAATACTGCCACAGGATGTTATGTGATTTCGACTATCGATTTAGTGGTAAATCCAAAACCAGTGCCGATTCCACCAACGGCTCCATATACTTTATGCGACAACGACCAAGATGGAATCACGTGTTTTAATTTAAATACCCTAACACCAGGAATTTCATTTCAAACACCAGGGGTATATACTATTACCTACCATTTAACACAAGCCGATGCGACTAACAATTTGAATGTTCTCAATGCGGCTAACTATTGTAATGTGAATCCGTTTGTACAATTCTTATGGGTAAGAGCAGAGAATCCAACCACACATTGTTTTGCGATAATGCCAATAGAGTTAAATGTTCGTGTGGCACCAAACTTGCCAAATCCAGCTTTAGCACCAATTGTGAATTGTGATGCTGATAGTAACCCACAAGACGGCTGTACAGCGTTTGATTTAACCCAACAAACGCCAATTATTATAGCGGCGCAATCACTAAATACGGCAACTTATACTGTGACGTATTACACCTCACAATCGGATGCTTCGGCATCACCGAGTGGGTTGTTTCCGATTATTCAAACCAATAACTACATCTCTTGTGTGCCAACAAAAACCATTTGGTACCGCGTTGAGAACATTGCCAGTCATTG
>NZ_JBMDKL010000044.1:0-1034 GCF_057809695.1 Flavobacterium sp. FG139 | reverse complement strand
GAACGTTAGTGGCAATTTATGACGTATATCTTTAAAAAAGCAATGAAATACTTGAAGCTAATTCTTTTACTAATATGTTTCCCATTAACCTCTTGTAGCAAAAAACAAGAGTTAAAAAGGGAAAAGAAATATAATGATTCACTTATCATATACAGTGAGGATGATATGTATAAAATACAAACAGGCAGAATCAAAGTAATTGACACTTTATGCATAAATGAAGAAAAAAAAGCTAGAGAAGATATCAAAAAAGGTAAATTAGTATACTCATTTTATTTTGGATTAGGAAGTTACGAGGTAAGCAATGCTGAAATGATAAAATTGCTTTCTAAACACAATATCTCTTTTGATACAATTTTTGGAGTTTGCTCTCGACCACCAAAAGGGTTCAAATGGAATTGCTATAAAAACATGATGAATGAAACTATTAATAAAAAATTTGGATTTAAATTCATTGATTCATTGAGAAATATTGCTGACAGAGAATTTATTAAAAATAATCCAAATTTTATTTTCAGTTTCTTTGATTGTGAAACAACTTCGCGATACGTTAATGCAAAAAACTATGAGGATTTTTTAAAAAAACCCGAAGATGATTTTGTAGATGGATTAAATTATCCCAAACTGAGTAAAAATCAAATTAAAAAAGAAAAGGCAAATACCGAAGTTTTCTTTGTTATTTACAGGAACGGAACGGTTGGAAAAATAAAAGCCAAAAGTGATTTTAGCATCACAAAAAATAAAGATTTTGCAAAATATTTCGAACGAGAGGCTATTAATTTTGTAAAAAAGGCAAAATGGAAGCCCGCAGAATTTAGAGGAATTAATGTGAATAGTGAAATGCACTTAAACTTATACAATAAATAAACTGCCACTAACAGCCGTTTGCACCAATGGCGTGGCTCGGGATTTATCAGAATGCGGAAGTAAATATCTTTTTTCTTTCAATCGCGTTTTTTCTTTCTATCTTTTCGGTATATTTGTTATCGTCAGTGTAGAAAACCGCCACTGGCGCAAGCGACAAAACGTTAGCG
>NZ_JBMDKL010000043.1:0-1239 GCF_057809695.1 Flavobacterium sp. FG139 | reverse complement strand
CAGTAGGAGCGAGCTATCCATCGGGTGTATACAATGTGATTGTATCACAAGATGAAAGTATTAAAACTTTACGTGTAATTAAGCGATAAATTCTTAATACATATCTTAAAAAATAAAAACCCTTCTCATTGATTTGAGAAGGGTTTTTTAATATACGTAGTTTGTCGTATGTTAAAAATCAATAGGCCTCTGTACCTTTGAGAAAAGTTTCGGTTGTGATATTATTTTACCAAATATCTGATAATTTGTTAACACGAAAACGTTATAGTGTATCAGACTGTTATTTTTATGTGTCAAATTAATTATTTTTATTGTCCCAAATTTAAAAGAGTATACTGTTAAATCTTTAAAATTACTTTTTATGAAACAAAAATTACAAAAAATTAAAACAGGATTTTTATTGATAATGCTGTTCATTGGTTCATGGTCATTTGGGCAATCGGCTGGTTTTAATACCACTTTTATTGTGTTAAATATCAACGGACAAGGAAATACGTATTATGATTTGCAAGCAACAACTGGAAATCCAGATTTTAATGGGGCTAATCTCGGTTCGTTTTGTCAAGGATCGAGTGGTATTATTTTTAAAGGAGCGGAACACAACAACTACAAGTGTGGTTCGTGTAATATATCAAGCACTCAAATTTCGTATAGTGTTTATTTAACCTCAGGACCACAAGGAACGTTTAACAATAGAAACATTGGATTTACTTCCGATTTTGCTAATGGATGTGGTGGTAGAGACCAGCGTTGGAGTTCAACTTCTTATAGTGATGACATCATCGCAGGTAATAGTTTGCCACCGGGCAATTATACTTTGGAAGTCTATTCTTCTCAACAAACATCCTGTTCTGGAACGCAATATGCCAGTAATGGAGGGTTGAATTACAAAGCTTTTTTTACTGTAGCAGCTAATGTAACCTATTATCAAGATGCAGATAATGATGGTTTTGGAAATCCTTCTGTAGCACAAACCAATTGTACAGGTGCTCCTGTTGGTTATGTAACCAATAATTTAGATTCAAATGATAATTTAGTAACCTATACTGATGCTGATGGTGATGGATTTGGTTCGAATATAAAAGCGCCTTCTGGTGTTACCAATAACACCGATTGTAACGACAATCAATTACAATATTTAGATGCTGATGGCGATGGTTTTGGTTCTCCTGATTTAGTAGCTTGTGGGGTAACTAATAATTCTGATTGTTATCCAAACACATTAACCTACGTTGATGG
>NZ_JBMDKL010000042.1:0-1270 GCF_057809695.1 Flavobacterium sp. FG139 | reverse complement strand
AATTAAATCCAACTAATTGTGATACCGCTACGGTAACTATTACAGTAACTGCAGCAACAATTGATGCAGTAAATGATACTTATAATGTTTCTTGTTCTAACATTGGTTTATTAGGAAATGTATTGACTAATGATACACTTAATAACAGCCCAATAAACCCAAATCAAGTAACCTTTAACTTAGTAAGTGGATCGAATCCAAATATTTCTATTGATGCTAATGGAAATGTATCATTATCAGCAGTTGGTTCATGTGGATCGTACACATTTACTTATCAAATTTGTGAAGTTTTAAATTCTTCAAATTGTGATACAGCTACAATTACTGTAACTATTACTGATACAGTACCTCCGACATTTACAGTTCCTTCAACAATTACAGTTAATGCTGGTGATAATTGTATTGCAAATCTAGATCCATCAATCACAGGTAATGTGACCAATGTTTCTGATAATTGTGATGCTAACCCTACTGTAAATTATACTGATTCTCAAAATAATGCATCTTGTTATGGTAACAATAATCAAGGTACTGTTAACGCTGGAAACGGTAATTATTATTACTTTACTGTTTCTGGTCAAGATAATGCAACAGCTAGTAGTATAGAAAAATTAGCACTTGCATTTCAAACTAATCAAGGAAAAGGTAGAGCTGAATTTACACTAGTATCACCTAGTGGTCAGGCTGTAGTGTTAGTTGGACCTTACTGTCAAGGTGGATTCTGCGAAGATTCAAATGCTAATACACAAGAATTATATACACCTGTTTTCTACCCAACTAGTTCTGGCTATCCACAATGGAATAATGCTAATAATATAGCACAAAATAGTATTGTAAATGTTACTCCAAATGGTGCTTTAACCTCACCAAATACAATAAATGGTGTGACTGGATATGTATCTAACTTTGAGAGTTTGACAGGACCTATGAACGGTACTTGGTTTATTTACTCAAGAAAACAAGCTAGTGTGAATGGTAGCATTCAATTCAATAGTGTTTGCTTGACTCCTAAAAACACATGTCCATCTAATAAAGTTATTACTAGAACATGGACTGTAACTGATGCATGTGGTAACACTGCAACTGCAACACAAACAATAAATGTAAAAGATACAACGGCTCCAACATTTGTGGAAACTGTTCCTGCTAACGTAACAGCTGAATGTTCTAACGTTCCTGCGGCTGCAACACTAACTGCTACTGATAACTGTGGTGCTGCTACTGTGACTTTCGCTGAAGTAACAACGGCTGGTGCTTGTCCAAGTGCTTA
>NZ_JBMDKL010000041.1:0-1297 GCF_057809695.1 Flavobacterium sp. FG139 | reverse complement strand
TTTTTGCAACTTATGAGACTAACAAAAAAACAACCATGTCCAAAAAAAGAGTATCAAAAGATTGGTTTTGATCTCAAACTTTCCATCATTGACCAAATTACAAATGGTCAGATATCGGTTAATCACGCAGCCAAATTACATGGAATTTCTCGCTCCTCTATTACCTATTGGATGAAAAAATTGCGTTCCTTTGAACAAAATTCTAAAACAATGAGTAAAAACGACGAAATCAAAAAACTTAAAAACAGAATCGAAGAACTCGAATTTGTTAAAGACTTTCAACAAATGATAATCGCTGATTTTGAAGTTAGTACAGATTTAGGCTTTGCAAAAAAGTCATTGCCCGAAGCACTGTACAAAGAAGTGGAGAAAAAAATGAAAGACCTTTCAAAAAGAAATGGATCCACCAATGCTTCGGAATAAGTAGACAAGCTTATGGCAAAAGAATCAAAAAACAAGAACTTGAACAAAAACAAGCTTTGATAATACTCAAGTTAATCAAGCCTCTCAGGCACTTACAGGCTCGTTACGGCTGCGCTAAACTGTATTTGGATATAAAGGATGATTTAATGAAAAACGGCATTAAAATGGGGCGTGACAAGTTTTATACTTTTATGAAAAATAACAACTTGTTGGTTAAAAAAACTAAAAGGTATCATATCACAACCGATTCTAATCATGGCTTTTATAAATCAAAAGACTTAACCTTAAATCTTGAAATAAATAAAGCCGAACAAGTCTTTGTAAGTGATATTACCTATGTTAAATTAGCTTCTGGACACGCCTATTTAGCTCTTGTTACTGACGCTTATTCTAAAAAAGTAATGGGGTACAAAATAGACACAAACATGAAAGTACAATTAGTCAAAGAAGCATTGCAAATGGCTGTAAATAATAGAATATACGTTAATCAAAACACTATTCACCACTCGGACAGAGGAATACAATATTGCTGTCCGGATTTCTCTGAGTTTGCAAAATCTAGACAAATGATCTTAAGTACAACCCAGAACTCGAGTCCATATGAAAATGCTGTAGCGGAAAGAGTTAACGGAATACTAAAACAAGAATTTGGAATAGGAAAAACGATTCCAAACCTTAAAACTGCACAAAAAATGGTCAAGCAGGCTGTAGAAATTTACAATAAAAAGCGTAGACACTACTCCCTACTCTTGAAAACACCAGAATTTGCACACCTTAATCAAATACATAAATATAAATCCTATAAGAAAAATAAAATCGCTATTTTTGAAATATAAATTAACAAAAAAACGTCAACCTATTTCAGGACAAGACA
>NZ_JBMDKL010000040.1:0-1311 GCF_057809695.1 Flavobacterium sp. FG139 | reverse complement strand
TATTTGTTAACGCAAGTCTTGAAAATGCGCAACAGCGCAAAGCCTGGGAACGTTAGCTGTAATGCCAAAAAACATCTCTTTAAACGATGAAACATCAATTACCTGTATTAAATAACCCAGATATATTTGAAGATTTAATATGCGATTTATTTAATCAACTTGAATCAACAAATTCATATAAGCGTTTTGGAAAATCTGGTCATCGCCAAAAAGGAATTGACGTTTTCTCATCAGAAAAAGATGTTGCAATTCAATGCAAAAAGAAAGACCATTCGAGAAGAGAAGTTACAATAAAACGAGAACTTTTTGACGATATTGAAAGTGATGTCAATCAAATTTTAGATAAAAATCTAAAAATAAAAATTTCAAAACTCTTTATTTTATCAACATATAATGACCATCCTGATTTAGACGAATTTTGCGAAGAATTGAAAGAACGATTAGGAACTGAATTTGAAATAATATATTGGGGATGGCAAACCATTGAAAATAGAGTATCCAATTATAAAAATTTGCTTGAAAAGTATTGGTCTAATTTTATAATAAATACTACTTCAAGTGAGCAAGAATTTCAACGGAACTTTGACCTGAGAAAAAAGATAAAAATTGATTTTGCTGATTGGATAAATTATCGTGTTGAAAACCGAAAAAGAAACTCAAAAATGATTATTCGAGCTTTTGATGGTAATCAATATCCAGCTAACGAACCCGATGAAAATGGAAATTATTCTTGGTTTGGCGCAGAATTTCATGCTCTTTATCATAAGGGAATGGAGTTTATTATTGAACGAATTACAATCGATGTTTTTCCAGACAACACATGGAAATTTAAGGCTAACCAATCTGATAAAAACTTTGAAACAATTTATGTATTTAAAGTTGGGCAAATTAATTTTGGTGATATAGTCGATTATGATACACAAGGAGATGAACATTACACACGTGCAATTATCTTTTGTAAGTTTACGCATGAAGGATTCCCTTTCGAAAATTATTACTATCGAAATTGCAAAAAAATGTACCAATCATTTGAAATGAGTGAATTTTTGGAAGAATAAGCACTACAGCTAACAGCGGTTTCAAGAAATGGCGTGGCACGGGATTTATTTGAAATCGGAAAGGTTATTAATTTAAAGTTTTAGTTATATTTGTAAAGGCTTGGTCTTGATTCATCGCCACTTCTTGAAGCCGCCGAACGTTATGTGTAATGCTTTCACATGACAATTCCTGAAATAGGTTGACAAAAAATTAAACACTTTTTGCAACTTATGAGACTAACAAAAAAACAACCATGTCCAAAAAAAGAGTATC
>NZ_JBMDKL010000004.1:0-255865 GCF_057809695.1 Flavobacterium sp. FG139 | reverse complement strand
TACCTAACTACCAAGCGCACACCCAAACGGTATGGATACGTGTGGAGAACAATGTTACACATTGTGCACGAATTGGATCATTCAACATTACCATTGAGCAAGAGCCACAACCGCTCATTACAGCAGATACCAATGTGATTTGTGTGGATTTCAATACGCATCAAGTAGTACGTGATTTAGTGCTTACGGCTACCAATACTACAGCGTATGTACCCGGAGTGGCAATACCGAATTACACCTACCAGTGGTTTGATGCTACAGGAGTGGCAATTCCAGGAGCAACAGGCAGTACCTTATTAGTAAATCAAACTTTTGCTGATAACATCAGTACGCATTTCAGTGTGGTGATGACCAGCACCAGTACACTAGGTTGTAGTGGTACCTCACCCGATTTTACAGTACTTCAATCGGGACAAGCCGTACCAATGCCAGCAGGAAGTTCGGGATATACTATTACTAATGCGTTTTCAGACAATCAAACCATTACGGTTACTGTGGATGGTTACGGAACGTACCTGTACAGTTTAGACGACGGACCACGACAAGCCAGCAATGTGTTTGAGAACGTACCTCTTGGAGCGCATTATGTTACGGTTTGGGATAGTGAAGGTGGCGTAGCCACTAGTTGTGATCCATTGATATTAACAGGAGTTCAAATTATTGATTATCCGCATTATTTTACACCAAATGGCGATGGAATACACGATACGTGGAATATTGTAGGATTGAGTACACAAATAAACGCAAAAATTTATATATTTGACCGCCAAGGAAAATTAATCAAACAAATCAGTCCGCAAAGCCAAGGTTGGGACGGAACTTATAATGGAAACCTAATGCCAGCAACAGATTACTGGTTTACCGTAGATTATAAAGAAGCAGATGCAATAAAACAATTTAAAGCCCATTTCTCATTAAAACGATAATAACAATGAAGTTTAGACATTTTTTTCTAGCGTTAGTAGTATTAATTACGACAAAATCTTTTTCACAAGAAATATTACCAGTATATTCGGATTATTTGTCCGATAATTATTTCTTATTGCATCCATCTATGGCAGGAGCTGCAAATTGTTCCAAATTGCGTCTTACCGCAAGACAACAATGGTTTGGTCAAACGGATGCACCAGCATTACAAACGGTGAGTTTCAATGGAAGCGTGTCAGAAAAAGACGGTATGGGTGTGATTTTGTTAAATGATAAAAACGGATATCACTCACAAAAGGGATTCAGAGTTGCTTATGCACACCACATTATGTTTTCTAGAGATAATGTAGATTTGAACCAATTGTCTTTTGGTATGAATGTAGGATTTGCTCAAAGTATATTGGATGAAACTGATTTCATGACGAACAATCCAAGTTATGATCCAATTATTGATGGAACGGTTGTTCAAAAAGCATCGTATTTCAATATGGATATTGGAGCATCTTATAACTTTTTAGATTTTTATGCGCATTTTACGGTAAAAAATGTATTGGCCAGTTCAAGAAATTTATATACCGCATATGAACCAGTTAACTTGAAAAGATTGGTTTATAATATGGGATATACTTTTGGTGATTCGGAAGGAATTTTGTTTGAACCTTCTATGATGTTTCAACATGTTTTTCAAACTAAAGAATCTACAGTAGATTTAAACTTGAAAGCTTATAAAACACTTGATTTTGGTAAGCTTTGGGGTGGATTATCTTACAGAAGAAGTCTAGATGGTGCAGAATATGTGGAAGGAAATGCTATTTCAACACAGAAGTTACAATATTTCACACCTATTTTAGGAGTTAATTATAAGAATTATATGTTTGCGTATACGTACTCACATTTGATGGGTAATGTTAAGTTTGATAATGGAGGTTTCCATCAAATTACTTTGGGGATTAACTTGTTTTGTAAACCTGAAAAATACCACTGTAATTGTCCTGCAGTTAATTAATAATACAATCCCGATACTAATCGGGATTCTTTTTTTAGAATAGTTATGATAATAAAATCGGTAAATGGCAAGACGCCAAAGATTCCAGAAGATTGTTATGTTGCTGAAAATGCAACCATTGTAGGAGATGTTGAATTTGGCGAGAATTGCAGTGTGTGGTTTAATGCCGTAGTTAGAGGTGACGTGCATTATATTAAAATAGGGAATAAAGTTAATATTCAAGACGGTGCTATTATTCATGCTACTTATCAAAAACATCCAACGAATATTGGAAATAATGTTTCTATTGGCCACAATGCCATTGTTCATGGTTGTACACTTCATGATAATGTGCTGATTGGAATGGGCGCTATTGTGATGGATAATTGTGTGGTGGAAAGCAATTCAATTGTAGCCGCTGGTTCGGTGGTTACGCAGAATACCGTTGTACCTTCTGGAACGATTTATGCTGGAATACCTGCTAAGAAAGTGAAAGATATTGATGCTTCCGATTTTGCTGGAGAAATAGAACGTATTTCTAACAATTATGTGATGTATTCGGGTTGGTTTAAAGAAGAGAAGTAGTGTTGGGCTACTAATTTTTATCCAATAGATTACTAAATAGCCCTGATGGGAGCGGCATCCCGATGCTTCGGGATATAGCGTACAGCAGGAATAAGGATGACAACAATTACTACTGATTCGCTTCTAAATACTCAGAATACTTCTTCCATGAATTAAGACCTTTGGGTCTATTAATACAATACAAAATACCCCAGAGACAATCAGAAATTTGAGGATATTGTGCAGTTGAAGGTATTGTATTTTGGTGTTGGCTTTCCACAAAAGAAGTAAAAAGAAAATTAAGATAATGAGACTTACGTAAAAGTAAATGTCCATATACCCTACATCGAAAGTTTCTACTAAAAGATAGACTGGCAAAACGGTCAAAACCGTGAGAAGTGTGATGGTCTTTTTTGCAAATACTTCACCATATTTTACAGGAATTGTTTGATATCCGTTGGCAATATCGCCTTTAATATTCTCTAAATCTTTAATTATTTCTCGAATTAAAAGAAGTAAACATAAGAAAGAGGCATGCGCAAATATTTGTGGATACAGGTTTTTGTAGTATAAAAGTATGGCAAAGAAAGGTAATACGGCAAGCAATGAAGCGGTCAGATTGCCTATGATTGGGTATTTTTTTAATTTGTGGGAATAAAACCAAATTAGAAAAATGTATACCGAAAAATACAATACGGCTCTAAACGATAGCAAAAGCGCTAATAAAACGACTACAAAATTTATAGTAAAATATACTTGAAGCTTGGTTCGTTGGCTAACTAATCGGTCGATTTTAGATTTGTTTGGACGATTGATTAAGTCTTTTTTGCTGTCGTAAAAATTATTGATAATATAACCAGAAGCAATGGTTAAACTTGAAGCGACAACAATAATGAAAAGATTAAAATCGAGTATAACCGTAAGTGCTCTTTTTTCATGAGCCATTATGAAAATTGCCGATAAATACTGTGCTAAGGCAATTATTGGGATGTTGTAGCCACGTACCACAGAAAACATACTGATGATTTTCAGAATGGTAAGTTTGGATTGTCTGCTCAACATAGTTATAAGTTAAAACTGGTATACAACTTCTAACTTATAGTCTTTCAAAGATTGTTTTGCTTTTTCTAAATCTTCCGTAAAACCAAGAATATAACCGCCGCCGCCAGAACCGCAAAGTTTTAAGTAGTAATCGTTAGTGTCAATTCCTTTTTGCCATATTCCGTGAAATTGTTCTGGAATCATAGGTTTGAAGTTGTTTAATACTACTTTTGACAGCTTTTTAGTGTTGGAAAATAACGATTTTTTATCACCACCAAGAAAGTTTTCTACACACAAATCGGTGTATTTTACAAATTGGTTTTTTAACATGGTACGGAAACCTTGATCTTTTAAGTTTTCCATAAAGATATTTACCATTGGAGCCGTTTCGCCTACAATTCCGGAGTCTAACAAAAATACGGCGCCTTTACCTTCGGTACTTTGAGATGGTATTCCAGTAGCTTCAATATTATCTTTAGAATTGATAAGAATCGGAATGCTTAAATAACTGTTTAACGGATCCAAACCAGAGCTTTTTCCATGGAAAAAAGATTCCATTTGAGAGAAAATTGTTTTCAATTGAAGCAATTTTTCTCGGGTTAAGTTTTCTAAAACCGTGATTTTGTCATGAGCATATTTGTCGTAAATAGCAGCTACCAAAGCACCACTACTTCCAACGCCATAGCCTTGTGGGATGCTCGAATCAAAATACATGCCTCGGGCAACATCCGATTTTAAAAGGTCAAGATTAAAAGTTACTAATTCAGGTTGTTCGTTTTGTAATTGCTCTAAATAAGTTACAAATCGTTGTAAACTTTCATTAGATTTTATTGCTTCTTCTGTTGGATTTTCATCTACTTTTAAAGCGCCATTATAGAAGTTATAAGGAATGGATAATCCTTTAGAATCTTTGATAATACCATATTCTCCGAAGAGTAATATTTTAGAGTAAAATAAGGGTCCTTTCATATCTTTTTTAATTGACAATTAACAATTGACTTCCAAAACCAATTTCATCACAAATATACTGACCATTTTGACAATAGCCAACTAATTCGTCTTTAATAAATTGCAAAGTTTCAACGCTAACGTTTTCGGGATACAAAACATGTACGTTTGCTCCGGCATCAAGTGTGAAACATACTGGAATTTTTGTGTCATTTCTGAATTTCCATATGCGGTTGATGATTTCCAAAGTATTGGGTTTCATCAAAATAAAATACGGCATTGAGGTCATCATCATAGCGTGTAAAGTCAAGGCTTCACTTTCTACAATTTGAATAAATTGCTCTAAGTTGCCGTTTTCTAAAACGTTTTTAATAGCAGATAAATTGTAATGAGCTTGTAAAAAACGCTGTTCTGCAAATGGATGATTGTGCATTAAATCATGTCCAACCGTACTTGATACTTGTTTTTCGCCTTTATCAACCAATAAAATGGTGTCTTGGTAATTCTTAAAATTGGAATGCACTTTAAACGGAAATTCAACTCCAATTAAATCGGAACTGCTCTCAATTTCTGCATGATTTCCCCAAACCACAATGTTGCCTTTTATACTTCTGCAAGCGCTTCCAGATCCTAAACGCGCTAAGAAAGACGCTTTTTGATTGAAGAAATCGTCACTCATGTTTGGATTTAGTTCTTTTTCCAAACTCATAATATTCACAGCCAAAGCAGCCATTCCTGAAGCAGAAGATGCTATTCCTGAACTGTGAGGGAAGGTGTTTTGAGTATCAATGGTGAAATGATAGTTTTTCAAATACGGGCAGTAGATTTCAATTCGTTCAAAAAACTTTTGAATTTTAGGTTTAAAATCTTCTTTGGGTTTTCCTTCAAATAATAAATCAAAAGAAAAATTACCGTTATTTTCTTTTAGTGAAAAAGCTAATCTAGTTATGGTTTTGCATTGGTTTAATGTAAAACTAATGGAAGGATTAGCAGGAATTTGATTGGCTTTTTTGCCCCAATATTTTACTAAAGCAATGTTACTTGGTGCGCTCCATTGAAAACTACCTTTATTGATTGTTGTGTTATTTGGATGAAAAATAAAATCTTTTTCAGTTAGCATAAACTTAATTTTAGACAAAGATACTTATTTTAGAAAAAATCAAATCATTTTGTTTACTACATTTGTAAAAAAAATAAACAAAATGCAAAAGATTTTAAGAATTGCTTTGGTCTTAATGACGTGTTTGGTGGTAGGTTATTTATCCGGAATGGTAACTCGTGAGAGTATAACCACTTGGTATCCCACTTTAGTAAAACCAGTTTTTAATCCGCCCAATTGGATATTTGCACCGGTATGGACGACCTTATATATCATGATGGGATTGGCTGGTGGTTTAGTTTGGAACAAAATGGATACTAATGAAAAAGCGGTGAAAACAGCCTTTAAATATTTCATATTTCAATTAGCGCTTAATGCAGCATGGTCGTTTATTTTCTTTTACTTGCACAATCTATTCTTGGCATTAATTGAATTAATTCTGCTATGGCTAATGATTTTTGAAGTGTACAATCAATTTAAAAAAATCGATAAAAGAGCAGGAATGTTGCTAATTCCTTACCTGCTTTGGGTAGGATTTGCAGGAGTTTTGAACTTTAGCATTTGGTGGCTAAACCGATAAAAAAATCCCGAGAAGTAAAACTCGGGATTTTTTTTTGAGGTAAATTTTAATTGTTAATTGATGACTAATTTCTTGGTCAATTTTAAATTGCTGTCTGTAGTAACTTCTAGTAAATAAACTCCTTTAGACAAATCAGATACATCAATAGTTAATTCATTAGAAGCACTGTTTTTAATTACTTTAATTGATTTCCCTAAAACATCATAAATGGTAATGTTTTGGATGCTTTCTGTAGTATGTTGTAAGCTAATTTGAACAAATGAATTGGCCGGATTTGGATACACTACAAAGTTGTCACTATTGAAAGTGGTGTTTGCAAGAGCGGCCAAAAATTCGGTATGAAAGGTATTTGTAATTACTGGCGCGTTATTGTCAAAATAGATGGAAGCTGTATTTGGGATGATATCACCGGCTGCAAATCCTGGCCTTAATTTTACTTTGAACGTAACATATCCTTTACATAAATCGGCATTTTCTAAATAACTAGGCAATTGAATGTAATTGAAGTTCCAAGTAATTTTGTTGTTTACACGTTCCATAATGTAGTTGTGACTAGCACTAACCACTCGAATGCTTTGCTCGTCAATTTTAGCATCTAAAAAGTCTTCAATTCTCACGTTTATTGCATTTGCAGTTCCATTATTTTGGAATCGTATCGTATAATATAAATACTCATTTTGACTGAATTGGCTAAATTGAATTTTTTCACCATGCGATTCCATTTTGTCATTTGGATCATACGATGCCACCACAACTTGTGTGCTTGAATGAGAATTATTATTCAAATTAATATCATTTGAAGCTGCAGTAATAGTTGATGAATTGGTTAATAAAGTGCCTAATGCAACCGTTGGAGGTACATTCATAGTTACATAAATGTATCGGGTTTCATAAGGTGCTAAACCAGAAAAATTATAGGTAAATCCGTTAGTATTAGCAATGGTTCCGGTTTGAGAGATATTGCTTATGGTAACATTTGGATCTTTAGTGAACGAAAGTGTTCCTGAAGTAGCCACAATTCCCAAATTTTTATACACTAATTTATTTACATAACTAAACCCAGGTCTTGGAACTCCAACAGGTACAATCGTTACGCTAACATCGTTAAATCCTTGTGTTAATGTAATTGGGAAATACAATGTTTGTGTGCCGCTTCCAACAGGAATATTGATGTTGTCATAATTTACAGTTCCTAAGGTATAATAAGGTGCATATTCGGTGTCAATCACATATCCAAAGTCATAAACATTAGCCGGATTTGAATCATAAACAGTATAGGTTCCAAACGGAGACGAAATGTTTGTAGTGCTTCCAGTATTGTTTTGTAATGATGTGAAAGAGCCGTAAGTAAAATTAACTTCATTAGTGTCTTTAATGCCATTTCCATTTTCATCAATAAAGGCAACTAACTCAATTTTGTCAGAACATTCTGGTGGTCCAGAGGCAAATGTTCCTGCTTCAATAAATACCGCCGAGTCAAAAGCCGAATCGTTTCTATCGGCAATAACCAATTTGATATGATAATTGTGATTCGGGATAATATTTGATGAAGCCGTCATTTTAACGGTTTGACCATTAAAATTGGTCGAAGCTCCATTAGCTGCTGCTGTTGGAGGAGCTGTGTAGCTGTCAAAGAACGCTGGATTAGCCGAACCGCAAGAAGTGTTGTTTACTCCATTTCTTATAGTTACTACAGAAACTGGAGTTGTGGTGCCTGGTATCACTGCTAAATTAGTAGTAGTACCAGTATCTAAATCGGTTAAGAAGAAGGCAAAAGCATCGGTGTAATCACACTGGAATGTTCCATATTCATCTGAAGCAAATAAGAAATTAAAACTCATGTATGAATTCAAACTTGAGAAATCAAATTCCAAAACACTAGCATTGTTATAGCTGGATAATGCAGGGTCAATTCCTAATCCTTGAATATAATTAAATAATTGAGCATCTCCTGGCCAACTTGAGTTTCCATCACTTAATGTAGTAGTATTTGGACCATGCGCATTTAAGGCATTTCCGGTAGAAAGAATTAATCCAGAAGAAATAGGAAATAATGGATTGGTGTTGGTAAAATAACCAATTCCGGTCGCCATGCCATAATTGTTTCCAGAAACGGATGAAATATTTGAAACGTTTATACACGGATTGTTAATCAGTACATTAGTCACTAATTGATTAATTGAATATTGTGTAGTGTTGGTTACAATGGGTTGCGAAGTTACAAATGGTGCAAAAGTGATAACATTCGACCAAGAACTTGTTTCAGTTGCTGAACAAACTGCTCTAACATAGAAAGCATAACTAGTGCCTGTTGTTAAACCAGTTGCCTGATAGGAATTTGTAGGGGTTAAAACTCCAGTAGATGTTGTAGTAGGTGCAGGAGAACCTGATGGAACCAAATAGACTTCCCATTGTGAAACAGAACCATTTTGAACCCAACTGATGTTAGCGCTGGTTGCCGTTAGCGAATTTACAACCACATTAGTGGGAGCAAAGCAATTTGTTGAAAAAGTAGTAAATGTAGCCACAGATGACCAAAGACTAGAATCGTTTGTGCCACATATTGATTTTATATACACTTTATAGGCAGTTGAATACAATAATCCAGTGATTTGAAATGGATTTGAAGAAGTTACTGTTCCGTTGTCTGTTTGAAGAGGAGCTGGACTACTTGCTGGTAATACGAGTACTTCCCATTGTGTAGCGTTTCCATTTTCCGTCCAACTCACAGTGGCATTGGTACCTGTGATTGCTGTTACAAGTGGGCTTGTAGGTTTTGGGCAGGTTGACGGCATCAAACATTCTACATTGGCATTCCATCCTGTTTTGTTTACCGAACTGTCACTTCTAAATCTAAAAGTTAAACAACCACTTGTGTCAGATGATGTAAATGGACCAGGGATTGCTGTACCCCAGAATCCTCCTGGTAATCCTCCAGGAACACTTCCGGCAGGATTAGCACTCGCAATTTGAGGAGCAGTTATAGACGTTCCATCATAAACATATAAAGCATCCCATGATGTTTCAGTGTCAAATGTTGAAAAAGTTACGGTTACTTGTTCTCCTGGTGTTTGAGGGCAAACCGTTACAGTCGAATCGGTACCATTAAAATAGTTGGAATTCAATCCACCATTATCCAAAAATTGACCTCCACATACTGGTGTTGTTAAAGGTGGTGGTACAGTTGCAATCGATGATAACACCGCCCAAGAGCTGTACGCACCATTTCCACAAACTGACCGAACATATAAATTATAGACAACGCCAGAAGTTAGTCCTGATGCAGTATAGCTATTGGTGTTAACAAGTATTCCAGTTGCAGGTATAGTTGTAATTGAGTTTGGCTGAATAGCCACTTCCCACGAAGTGATACTTGGGTTTGAAGCCCATGAAAATGTTGCCTCTGTTTGCGTGATGTTTGAAGCTACTACTTGTGTAGGAGCAGCACACGAAGGTGTTGTGTAAACA
Source organism: Flavobacterium sp. FG139 (assembly GCF_057809695.1). Taxonomy (NCBI): domain Bacteria; kingdom Pseudomonadati; phylum Bacteroidota; class Flavobacteriia; order Flavobacteriales; family Flavobacteriaceae; genus Flavobacterium; species Flavobacterium sp. FG139. The sequence continues at coordinate 246,253 of NZ_JBMDKL010000004.1, read as the reverse complement.
AATGGATTTGACCAAGTACTTATATCGGTTGAAGAGCACAAAGCACGAACATATACGTTATAAACCGTGCCTTGCGTTAAATTGGATACCACAAGCGGACTTGAAGTTGCAATAATTCCTGCTGAAGTAGCAGTTGGGGTGCTTCCCGATTGTAAAACCAATACTTCCCATTGTGTGGCTGTTCCAGTTTCGATCCAGTTAACATTGATACTTGTATTGGAATTGCTTGTGGCAAGAACATTATTTGGAGAAGGACAAGTTACCGGTGTTGGAATACTACAGTTTACATTGGCTATCCAACCAAGTTGCTGAACGGAATTGTCGGAAGTAAATACAAAGGTTAAACATCCTGATGCAGAAGTTGCGGTAACAGTACCAGGACTTGTAGTTCCGGTATAATTACCAATCAATGGGGCTGTTGCATCGGCACCATCATAAATTTTTAAAAAATCAAAATTAGATTCAATGCTGAAAGAAGTAAATGTAACAGAAACAACTTCACCTGGATTGTTTGGGCACATTAAAGTTGTAATTGATTCATTGTTTTGATAGGTTCCGCTAGTGCCACCGGAGTCGGTAAAAGTAGTGCCACACTGAGAATATCCTGAAAAAATAGACGTAAAAACTACCGCCAAAAGCGATAAGAGTAATTGTTTTTTCATGTTTGGTTGATTTATAGTGTTTCAAATATACATTGATTTTTAATAACTTAAGACTTTTTTAAGTGATTTTTTTTGTAAGAAGTTTCCAAAATGTTACATGGTGTTGAATTTTAAACTACTTTATTGATAAATTAAAAAAAAATCCCAACGTTTTAGGTTGGGATTTGGTTTTTAGATTAGCTTTTATCGTTATTCGATTACTAATTTTTTGTTTTGTTTTAAGCCATTTTCTGTAGTGATTTCAACTAAATAAATGCCTTTTGATACATCAGAAACATCCACATTCATTTCATTTACAGCAGATGTTTTAACTTCTTTAATGGTTTTACCAAGCATATCAGTTATTGAAATTTTACCAATAGTTTCTCCAGTATTGCCCAATTTAATAGTTACAAAACTAGTTGCTGGATTTGGGAATAATAAGAAATTTTGACTGTTAAAATTCTCATTTGCCAGAGCAGCTACAAACAACGTATTAAAAGTATTGGTAACTATGGCAGGATTGCTATCAAAATAAATTGAAGCTGTATTTGGAATTACATCTCCAACAACAAATCCTGGACGTGCTTTAATTTTGAAAAACACATAACCCATACTTCCATTAGCATCTACTGATGATGGTGGGAGTTGAATATTTTTAAAGTCCCAAGTAAGGTTATTGTTTACTCTATCCATTATATAATTATGACTTGAACTAATCATTCTAATGCTGGTTTCATCCAATTTAGCATCTAAGATATCTTCAATTCGTACATCAATTGCATTGGCTGTTCCATTGTTTTGGAAACGAATCGTGTAATACAAATAATCATTTTGAGTAAATTGATTGATTTGAATTTTATCCCCATGTGATTCCATTTTATCATTTGGATCATATGAGTTCACTACAATTTGAGAATTGGAATACGTATTGTTTGTCAAATTGATATCATTGGCTGGAGCCGAAATCGATGCTGAATCCGTAAGTATGTCATTTAAATTTACAGTCGGACTAGCAGGAACACTCATCGTAACATAAATGGTTCTCGATTCGTTTGGTAATAAATTGGTAAAGGCATAAGTAAATCCTGTGGCAGTTGCTACTGTTCCTGTTTGCGAAATACTAGAAATAGTGGTTGGTGTTGGTTTTGTAAAAGTTAAAGTACCGTCGGTAGCCGCAAGTCCAATGTTTCGGTATACAACTTTATTAGTGTATGTTAATCCTGGTCTTGGTGGGCTTAAAGCAACAATAGAAACCGTTACATCATTATATGTTTGCGTTAGTGTTACTGGGAAATATAAAATTTGAGTACCACTTCCAACAGGTATATTTAAGTCGTTGTAATTGGTTGCGCTTAAAGTATAATAAGGTAAGTATTCAGGCTGAATAGTATAGCTAAAATCGTATGTGTTATTTGGGTTTGCATCGTATAATGAATATCTACCGAAAGGAGAATAAACACTAGTACTCACACCTGAATTATTTTGATCATAAACAAATGAACCATTAGCGAACAAACTTTCATTAGCGTCTTTAATACCATTATTATTGTCGTCAACAAAGGCTACTAGCATAATTCGGTCTAAACTAGGTGCGCATGTTACGCTAGCGTTCCAACCAGGGTTATTTACAGACGCATCGCTTTTAAATCTAAACGTTAAACATCCGCTTGGATCAGATGATGTAAATGGACCAGGAATTGTAGTTCCCCAAAATCCTCCAGAAACATTTGGTAAAGTATAGGCAGGTCCATTCGCACTTTGAATTTGAGGAGAAGCGGTAGAGTTACCATCGTACACATACAAAGCGTCCCAATTGGCTTCAGTGTTAAATGAATTGAAAGTTACTGTTACTACTTCGCTCGGATTAGTTGGACAAATTGTAATAGTTTCATCAGTATTATTATTGTAATTGGCATTAAGACCACCATTATCAACATAATTACCACCACAAACAGGTGGTGCTGTTTGAGTAGTAACAGTAGGTCCAAAAGTACAAAGGCTAATATCAGTAGCAGAGCACAATGATCTAACATAAAAGTTGTAGCATGTACCAGGTGTCAAACCTGAAAAAACAAAAGGATTACTAGTAGTTACTGTTCCAATAGAATTCGTGTTTGGAGCTGGTGATCCACAAGGTACTGCAAAAACTTCCCATGAAGTAGCAGATCCAACTTCTGTCCAACTTAATGCTAACGATGTAGATGTTACCATTGATGTTACTAAAGCAGTTGGTTTCGGACAAGTTGGTGGTGGTGCACATGTTACGTTTGCTGTCCATCCAGAAAAGTTTACGGAACCATCGCTTCTAAATCTAAAAGTTAAACAGCCATCAGCACTAGACGAAGTGAACGGTCCAGGAATTGTGGATCCCCAAAATGAACCAGGTAATCCACCAGGTACACTTCCACCAGGATTTGTACTTGCAATTTGAGGAGAAGTTATTGAACTTCCATCAAAAACATATAAACCATCAAAAGCAGTTTCTGTGTTAAATGTAGTAAAAGTAACTGTTACTATTTCACCTGGAGTTATAGGACAAATGGTGACTGTAGAGTCGGTATTGTTTGCGAAGTTTGCATTTGGTCCGCCTGGATCAGTAAAAGTACCACCACAAACAGGTGGTGCTACAAGAGTTGTAGTTGTTGGACCAAAAGTACAAACGCTAATATCAGTAGCAGAGCATAATGATCTAACATAAAAAGTATAACAAGTTGCAGGTGTTAATCCAGTAAAAACATATGGATTGCTATTTGTTATAGTTCCAACAGTAGTAGCGGTAGGAGCTGGTGATCCACAAGGTACTGCAAAAACTTCCCATGAAGTAGCAGATCCGGCTTCTGTCCAACTTAATGTTGACGATGTTGATGTTACCATTGATGTTACTAATGCAGTTGGTTTCGGACAAGTTGGAGGTGGTGCACAAGTTACATTGGCAGTCCAACCAGCAAGGTTTACAGAAGAATCACTTCTAAATCTAAAAGTCAAACAGCCATCGGCACTAGATGAAGTGAACGGACCAGGAATAGTAGTTCCCCAAAATGCTCCAGGCAAAGCTCCAGGGATATTTCCAGCAGCATTTGTACTTGATATTTGCGTAGCAGCAATTGAATTTCCATCGTAAACATACAATCCATCCCAAGTAGCTTCAGTATTAAAAGTAGTAAAAGTTACTGTTACTTTATCACCTGCTACAGAAGGACAAATAGTAACGGTTGAGTCGGTATTGTTTGCATAATTGGCCGAATCACCTCCCGGATCAGTAAAGGTACTTCCACATCCTGTAGTTGGAGTCGTTGAAGGTAATGTTGTAAATGCATAAGCCGGAGACCAAGTGCTAGTTAAAGTAGAAGAACAAATAGATCTTACATAAACATTGTAACAAGTTGCAGCGTTTAGACCACTAGATAGAAAGCTGTTGGTAGTAGCTAAAGTACCCGAATTATTAGGAGTTGGAGTCGTAGAATTACATGGTAAAACCAAAACTTCATAACCATTTACACCAGATTGAGCAGCCCAATTAATCGTAGCGCTAGTAGTAGTAATATTACCAACCGAAATGTTATTTGGAGTAGTACAATTGGTTGCAGTTCCTTGTACTATAAAAGTATATGTGGCATAATTGCTAAAAGCACCATTACACATTGTTCTTACAGTTGCTGTATAAACCCCAGGTGCTAATCCGCTTAAAGTGTATTGAGGCGTTGTTAACAAAATTGGATTTGGAGTAAAAGATTGTGGACTCACAGTAAGTTCCCAAGGACCATTTCCTTGATTTGGATCTATCCAACTTAAAACAGTTGTCGTATTGTTGGTGTTTGATGAGAATTGAACAGGCGCTAAACAATTAGGCGATGCTATACAATCTAAATAGGCTTCCCAACCCGTACTGTTACCAGTAGCATCCGAATTGAAAACAAAAGTCAAACAACTGCCCGGAGTACTTGAAGTTAAAGACATTTGTTGCGGACTTGTACTTGTAATGGTAGCTAATAATGGTGCGGTAGGATTATCGCCATCATACACATAAAGCACATCATTGCCGTCAATTGCAATGTTGTTAAAACTAACAATAAGTGTTGAATTTGGTGAATCAGGGCAAAATGTTGTTGAGTCATTTGCAGAATCACTGTAATTTCCATTGGCACCTCCATTGTCATAAAATATTTGACCGCAACCCATAGTTTGCGCATGACTCAGAAGTGTTGAGCCCCAAAAAAGTGCAAAAAAAGTTAAAAGTAATTGTTTTTTCATGTTTGTTTGATTTTTAGCAAATCAAATATACATTGATTTTTAATAACTTATATGCAAAGTATTAAAATTTTTTAACAATTGTTTCACTTATAATGAATCCGCCTGTCCAAGCATTTTGAAAATTAAACCCACCAGTAATAGCGTCTATATTCAGAATTTCTCCAGCAAAATAAAGATTTTCGTGCAGTTTGCTTTCCATCGTTTTGAAATTAATTTCTTTCAAATCAATGCCACCAGCGGTTACAAATTCTTCTTTAAAAGTGCTTTTTCCATTCACTTGAAACTCGCCTTGGGTCAATTGATGAGCTAAATTTTGAAGTTGTTTTTTAGATAAATCGGCCCACTTGGTTTCTTCGGAAATCTCAGCAGCAAAAACCAAATTTTCCCACAATCGATTCGGAAAAGGAAAGGGTGATTTTTTGAAAACAATTTTTTTAGAATGTTCTAATTTGAGTTCTTTGAGTATTTCTTCTGTTTCCTCAAAAGTGGTGTCGTTCAACCAATTTACAAGTATTGCGAATTGGTAATTTTTGCCAAATAATTCTCGTGCTCCCCAAGCTGAAAGTCTCAATATTCCGGGTCCGCTCATACCCCAATGGGTAATTAATAAAGGTCCAGATGCCTCGAGCTTCGAGTTTTTTACTTTCACAGACGCTAATGCCGTAACGCCCATTAAATCTTTGATGCGTTTGTCTTTGATGTTGAATGTAAATAGGGAAGGAACCGGAGGAATAACGGTGTGACCAATTGCAGCCAAAAGTTCCCAAATTTTAGGATTGCTTCCCGATGACATAATCAATTGCTGACACGAAAACGTTTCGTGATTGGTTTCCACTTTCCAATAATTTTCTCCTTTAAAAATGGAATGTACGCTTTGACTGGTTAGAATGTCAATTCCGAGTTTTTGCGTGGCAGATAAAAAGCAGTCAATGATGGTTTGCGACGTATTGGAAACCGGAAACATCCGGCCATCATCTTCAATTTTTAATTCGACACCATGTTTTTCAAACCATTCGATGGTATCTCCTGAACAAAATTGATGAAACGGACCACGAAGTTCTTTTTCACCTCGAGGATAAAATTTTACCAAATCATTTGGAACAAAACAGGCATGTGTTACATTACATCGTCCGCCACCAGAAATTCTAACTTTGGACAATACTTCTTTACCACGTTCTAAAATGGCAACTTTTACCTTCGGATTTTTCTCCACGATATTTATAGCCGTAAAAAAACCTGCTGCACCGCCACCTACTATTACAATATCGTATTTTGAATTCATATGTTATCTGGAAAATCTGAAATGATACCATCCACTTCTAATGATTTTACAAATATAAGGTCTTCTTCAGAATTTACCGTCCAAGGATAGATTTTAAATCCTTTTTTACGAATCAATTGGGTGTTTTCGGGATTCAATAATTTGAAATAAGGATTTATAGAATAACAAGTATTCTTTTCTGCAAAAGCCAATGCTTTTTCAATAGAATCTTCAGTTAAAACACCTGTTAGAATAGCTGAATTTGTTCTAGAAACTTCTTCTAACACTTCCCAATTAAAACTGGAAATTTGAAACTGAGCATAGTCCCAATGTTGATTAGAAACATAACCTTCAATCATTCTAATCACCTCTTGCGTGGCTTTCGGCTCTTTAATTTCAATATTGACGATGCATTTTCGGTCAATTAAATCCAATACATTTTCTAAAGTTGGTACACCCATTTGATTCAACTCAAACGCTGTATATTCTGTCACAAGACCAGTTTTGGTTGTTGTTCTAGTAACGGTGTCGTCATGAATAACCATAACTACTTTGTCAGAACTCAAATGAACATCCAATTCAACGGCATCAACGTTAAGAGTTAATGCTTTTTCAAAAGAAGCTAAGGTATTTTCTGCCACATATCCTTTGGCGCCACGATGTCCAATTTTGATCATTATTTCAATAAGGCGTTGGTTCGTCTAATCGATTCTTCATCTTTATAATCTAACCAAGCTTGGCCTTTTCTTTTGCGCATCCAATTGTCATAATGACGAATGATGGCTACGTTGGCAAAGCCTTTTATTAAATTGCTTGGACGACCTGCTAACGAGCGTAAACTTAGAGAAAAGCCAGGAGTCAAATATTTCATATAATGCCACCAACCTTCGGGCATGTAAAGCATTTCGCCATGTTGTAGATTGGTAATGTAGGGTTTAACGTTTTTAAGTGCTGGAAATTTTTCGTAATCGGGATTGTCAAAATCAATGTCTTCGTTGCAAATCCATGAATAGGGTAGGCGGTACATGTATTTGGTTTCCTTTGGGTCAACCAAAACACATTGTTTCTTTCCGGCAAAATGAATGTGAAAAATATTAGGAAAATCGATGTCATAATGCATGAAAACTTTGGCATTTTCACCTCCAAAAAAGACTAAAGGTAAACTTTTTAGCAACCGAAGTCCTAAATTAGGCCATTTCATATCGGATTTCATCGAAGGTACATCTTTCATCAAATTGTAGAGAAAAATGCGTAAATCGGTCGGACCTTTTTCTAAAATATCGATGTATTCCGACATCGTCATGGTAAAATCGGGTTCGTTTACTTTTTTAGTATAATCGGTTTTCCGACTATCATACAGCGGAACGGTTTTATCGCCTGCAACTTCTCTTAAAAAATCAAAATCCCATTTGGTAAATGCTGGCCAATCTTCTATTTGATTGGTGATTACGACTGGTTTTTGTGGTTTGTAATAGTTCTTTATAAACTCTTCTTTGGTAAGTTTTTCAACTCGTTCTATTTCGATGTATTCAAATGCCATAAATAGTATTGTTGAATTAATTAGTATTAAAAGGTTAGACTAAAGATACTATTTTATACTTAGCCATTGTATTAATTAACATATTTACAACAAAAAAATTGCCCTTTTGAGGCAATTTAATTTAGTTTTAGAATGATTTGTTTTTTTATAATTTCTCTAATAAAAGTATAGAACTGTTGGTGTTAATACTAATTTTGCCGTCTTTAACCACAGTGGTTTGACCAGAATAAGTGTCTTTTATTTTTGTCCCGTTTTTGAAGATGGTTCCCACAGAAATTTCTTTGTTACCAAGGGGTAAATCTAAACCAATTACTACATTGTCGGTGAATTTTTCAGTGGTATAGGTTCGGCTAAAAACATAAGGCATAGCCGAAATTTGGGTATGAACCCCAGCACCAACAGCAGGATGATTTTTTCTAAAATTTCCTAATTTTTGCCAATGTTCTAATACCGCTTGTGTATAGTTGTCTTTAGAAACCGCATTCCAATTCATAAAAGAACGCAACGTAGCATCGCCTTGAGTACCTGTAATATCTAATGAACGGGCACTTTCATCACCATAATATACTTGAGAAATTCCAGGAGCTAAAAGCAATTTTGTACCACTTTCAAATGGTTTTTCACGTTTTTTGTCAAAAGGCCATCCATCATCGTGCGACGAAACATAGTTCATTACGGTATTGCCTTTTAAATCGTTGTTTAATATCTTAGAATATTTAGAAAATAATGCTTCATAGTCCATTTTGGCTTCATTTCTAAAATCGAAGTTGATTAAACCGGTAAAACCATTTTCAAAATAATTTACTTTTTTATCGCCAAAATCATAGAATTTTTTAGCTCCAATATTGTAACCATACACTTCACCAACGGTAAAAAACGGATTGTTATCCAAAACTTTCTTCGGATTTTTCTTTTTGAAATCGGCAAAGGCCATATCACATACTTTTTTGAAATCAGCCCAAACGTCTTCTTTAACATGTTTGGCCGTATCCACACGATAACCATCAATGCCATAATTTCTAATGTAATCAGAGAGCCATTTCATGATGTAGTATTTTGGCGCACGAGGATAGCCCGTTTTAGCAAAAAATTCATCCAATTCTTTGATTTCCTTTTCGTAGCGTCCTTCTTTTTTCCATTTTTCTACTAAAAATGGTGGTAGTGCCACCGCCTCATTACTTTCAGTTTTTACGTCTGGAAGATTGTCTACCAATGTACAATTGATGTAAGTGTCATACGATTGGTAGGTGCATTTCGGTGACGTTCGAACCCAGTCATTAGGATATACCGAATCTTCTGCTGTGACTGGACCAGTGTGGTTAATTACCGCATCTAACATAATTCGGATTCCTTTAGCATGGGCTTTTTCAACCAATTCGGCTAAATCTTTTTTGGTTCCGTAACTCGGGTCTAAGGTACTCCAATCGCGTGTCCAATACCCATGAAAACCATACGTTAAACCGGTTCCTTCATCTACGGCATCGTGAATTTGTTCTACAATTGGCGTCATCCAAATAACTGTTATGCCCAATTTAGTGAAATATCCTTCGTCCAATTTCTGAATCACACCACGAATGTCACCACCTTCAAAATCGCGTAATTTTCCAGTCTCTTTATTGCGGTTAAAGGTATGGTCATTGGTTTTATTACCGTTGTTAAATCGGTCGGTTACTAAAAAATACACATTAGCATTTTCCCAAACAAAAGGTGCTTTTGGACTGGTAACGGTTTTCTTTTGTGCAAACGATGTTCCACCAATGATGAGTGCTATTGCAAGGAGAGTATTTATTTTTTTAATCATGATTTAGTATTCAATTTTAATGATTGGATTAGAGTCTTTACTCCAAGTTACAGGAATTTGCAATGGGTTGGTAAAGGTTTTGTAAAATTGTTCTTGACCATTTACAAAAATGCGTTTCGGTTGAATATTGTGAATAAAAAGAGCTACATTTTTGTCGGTTGCAGTGTAATTTTTACCTATTTCTTCCGTCAATTTGATAGTCAATGATTTTTTGGTATTGGTGCTGTTAAAATTCAGGATTTCATAGGCTCCTTTTTCGTAAGCATTGGCTGTAAGGCCGTTGTCGTTATATACTTTACCTGATGAATAGACTACAGTTTCATCAAAATAATAATGTAAATCGAAAGTGTCTAAAGAATATTTAGTCGTGTTTTGAATGGTTTTTATCATGGGTATAAAAGCACCACCGCGAACAAATACTGGAAGGTGATCTTCAACAACATCTACTGTTGATGTAGTTCCAGCAACATACTTTTTGTCGGAATAGAAATCAAACCAATTGTTGCTTTTTGGAAAGTAAATTGAAGTTGAGGTTACCGCTGGTTTAGTAATTGGTGTTACTAAGAAATCATTACCCCACAGATAGGTTTCACTCTTTTTCTGCAATACCAAATTGTTGGGTTCTTCAAAAAATAAAGGGCGCATTAAAGGCGTTCCTTTTTGATTGTTATCAAAAGACAAGGTGTAGTTATAAGGTAGTAATTGGTAGCGTAATTCTACTAATTTTTTGGCTTTTGCTCTAGTAACAATATCTTTATTAGCGACTTCAGAAGCGACTTCTTCTTGAGCATGTGGACGGAAAATCGGGTTAAAAACACCATATTGCAACCAGCGTAAATACAATTCGTTATCAAAATAATCGCCTGCAAAGCCACCCAAATCGGAGTGCATATAACCCAAACCTTGCATGCCCATTTGTAGCGCAATTTCCATCTGACTTTGCAATCCGCCCCAAGAACGGTTCACGTCACCGCTCCACGGAATCATTCCGAAGCGCTGTGAACCCGAATATCCTGAGCGCATCAAGATGAATGGACGTGTTTCTGAAAAATCTTTTTGATATCCTTCGGCAATTAATTTGGCCCAATTGTGTCCGTAAACGTTATGAATGTCATCGGCTTTTCCTCCAGCAGTCAGAGTTTTTGATGGAAAAACTTCGGGTTCACCCAAGTCACCCCAAAGTCCGCTAACGCCTTGATTGATGAGTCTTTTGTAAATATTCCAAAACCAGTCTTTTCCTTGCGGTTTGAACACATCAACAATTCCAGTGTTTCCAAAATAGAAATCCCAAGTAGCCGGTTTACCCTCTTTGGTGGTTGCTAATACATTTTTGGAGACAGTTTCTTGCCATTTAGACGATGTGGTTAAAATGAAAGGCTCGGTAATGACTATTGTTTTGACTCCTTTTGCGTTTAAATCGGCTATCATTTTATCCGGATTTGGGAAATTATCTTTATCCCATTCCAGATTTCCCATGGTGCCTTTAATACTTTTTCCAAACCAATACAAATCGAGGATGACACCATCAACCGGAATTTGGTTTTCTTCAAATTTGCGAATGGTTTTCTCTACTTCTTCTTGTGAATGATACCCAAAACGAGAAGAGAAATTCCCTAATGCCCATCGAGGTGGCAAAGGCTGTTTTCCGGTTAAGTCGGTATAATTTGAAATCAAATCGGTCCACGAATCACCCACCACAACTTGATAGGTTTTTCTGCCTGAAATCGTTTCGTAGGCTAACGTATTGTTCTTTTTAGAATCTAAATCCAAGTATCCTATTGCAGCATTATCAAAATGAACGGCGTACATTTTTGAAGATAAAACTAACGGAATACAGAAGTTCATCAATTCGGCATGCGTTTCGTAGCCATAATGAGCACGGTTGTACAATTGCAAACGATTGCCGCGACGGTTCATTCCTAACGCTCTCGCACCACCGCCATATAGCACTTCGGCAGAATCGATTTTGAAATCGATAGTTTCGGTAGAGTCTTTTTTGGTGTATCCGTTTTTTTCAGACAAAAAGAATACTCCATTCTTTACATAAGAAATTCTAAAAGGCGCCTTGTCAATAATTACGGTAATGCCATTAGTGTAAAGCATTAATGAATTGGTGCCTTTGGTGAATTTAGTTTTCACTTTTTCAGGTACTTTTACAACAGCTTCCGATTTGGCATTGAAGGTCTCTCCATTGGGTACAAACGAAGTTTCAATGATTTTGTCCGAGTAAGGTTTGATGCGATAAGCACCATCATTTGTTTTAATTTCTAACAAGTTGTTTTTCCAGGTATGCGAAACGTATTTTCGATTTGCATTTTGAGCAAATGAAAAGGTGGTGATGAATAGTAAAACAAGTAGTTTTTTCATGCGTTAATTTCTTATTTTAATTCTAATACTAAAACTGATTTGCCTTCCAATTCAAAGTCATTTTTTAAATCGACCGTTTTGCCTGAAATTACATCAGTACCAGATGCATAATTTTTAATATTTTCTTTGAAACGATTGATTTGCAATTTGTGCTTTTCGGTATCATTGTTCACGACTACCATTACGGTTTCTGTATCGTTGTAACGGAAATAGACGTAGACATTGTTTTCAGGAATGTAGTGGGTCATTTTTCCGGTATGAATCACTTCTTTAGTTTTTCTCCACGTGAATAATTTAGCGGTATAATCAAAGAATTTTTGTTGTTCAGCAGTTCTTCCAGAAGCAGTAAAAGCATTGTTGGTATCGCCATTCCATCCACCTGGGAAATCTCTTCGAATGTCGCCATCGCCTTTTCCTTTGTCGCCGGCCATTGCAATTTCTGAACCATAGTACAATTGCGGAATTCCTCTAACGGTAGCAATCAATGCCATTGCGATTTTGTATTTGTTGAAATCATTTTTATACGATTCATTCAAGCGATTGGTATCGTGATTTTCGGCAAAGATTAAAATATTATTGATGTTTGGGTATAGAAAATCGTTGGTAAAATTATCATAGATTTTGATCATTCCTTTGTCCCAAGTTGCTTTATCTTCATTAAGCACGCCACCATTAATAGCATCAAATAAAGTAAAATCCATGACACTCGGTAAGTTCGAATTGAAGCTTTCAATAGCACCAATTTTACTGTCTTTTTGCCAATAAGCCATTTGGGCTTGACTGTGCATCCAAACTTCACCTACAATATTAAAATGAGGATATTCATCGGTAATTGCTTTGGTCCATTTAGAAATTCCTTCTTTGTCATTGTACGAATAGGTGTCTACTCTAAAACCATCCAAATCGGCATATTCAATCCACCAAAGTGCATTCTGTATCAAATAATTTAAGACTAACGGATTGGATTGATTCAAGTCGGGCATGGATTTCACAAACCATCCGTCCATACAGTTTTTAGCATCTATTGCCGAAGCATTGGTGTCAAATTGAGTGCTCATTCGGTAGTTGGTTTGACCATATCCCGGAAATTGGTGCAACCAATCATACGTTGGTAAATCGTTCATCATCCAATGTTTGTATCCCCAATGATTGGTTACATAATCCATGATGTTTTTCATACCGCGTTTGTGCAATTCAGCACTTAAACGAAGATACTCTTCATTGGTTCCGAAACGAGAATCTATTTTGTACAAATCCGATTGACCGTAGGTGTGATATGAACCTCTTTCGTCATTGTCTTCACATAAGGGTGTTGGCCAAACGGCTGTGGCACCTAATTCTTTTAAGTAATCCAAATGTTGAATAATGCCTTCAATATCGCCACCATGTCTGCCGTTTACATTAGCTCGGTTGGCTTTCTCGATGGTTTCTGTTGTACTGTCGTTGTTGGGATTTCCGTTAGCAAAACGATCGGACATGATCAGGTAAATCATGTCTGAACTGTCGTAGCTTTTACGGTAACGAGAATTTTCTTTGCGAGATTTAAGAGTGTAATTTTGAGTAAACGATTTGTTTTTATTTTTAAAAGTAAAAACCAAATCTTGAGCTGCTATATTTTTGGTATCGATAGTAACAAAAACGTAGTTTGGGTTTTCGGTTTTTTGAATCGATTTGATGATAATTCCATTAGAAACAGTCACTTCATTTTGGGCGATGTTTTTCCCGTAGAACATTATTTGTACATCAGAATGTTGCATATCGCTCCACCAAAAAGGCGGTTCAACTCGATCAATTTGAGCGAAAGAAATAGAAGAAACTAGCAAAAAGAATAGTATTTTTTTCATTGGTTTATATTTAAAAAAACCCTTTCAGAGTTAAAAATGCTGAAAGGGTTATATTAATTTTTTTGTTTTATACCGTTACCAAACTATTTGGCTCAACTAAAACTTCTTTTCCGTTAACAAAAACAGTAATTTGCTTCGCCAGTTCGCTATTGCTCGTGTCTTTAGTACTTTCTAATGAAAAAGTGGTTTCATTTTGATGTACAGAAACTTTCAAAATTTGATGTCTAAAATTGATTTTGAACGAATACCCATCCCAGTCTTTTGGAATTCTTGGTTCGAAATGTAAGGTGTTATTTTTAACACGCATTCCGCCAAAACCTTCCACAATGCTCATCCAAGTTCCAGCCATTGAGGTAATGTGACAGCCTTCTTCTACTTCTTTGTTATAATCATCTAAATCCAAACGAGACGTTCTCAAATAAAAGGTATACGCCTGTTCCATTCGACCCAAAGTAGCCGCTTGAATCGAGTGAACGCACGGAGAAAGCGAACTTTCATGAACAGTAAAAGGCTCGTAAAAATCGAAATGTTTTTCTAGCTGTTCTTTGGTAAAATGATCTTCAAAGAAATAAAAGCCTTGTAGCGTGTCGGCTTGTTTGATGTAGGGTGAACGCAAAATTCGATCCCACGACCATTTTTGGTTGATTGGGCGTTGACTTTTGTCTAAATCGTGTACTTTGATTAATTCTTTGTCTAAGAAGCCGTCTTGTTGTAAGTATACACCATGTTTTTCAGAATACGGAAAGTACATATTGTCGGCTACTGCTTTCCAATGTGCAATTTCGGCATCATCCAGATTCACTTTACTCATAATTCGAGCATAATCGGAAGTGTATTCTTTTTCAACTTTGTTGATTTGTTCGATGGCATAATCAATACACCACTTGGCAATGTAATTCGTATAGAAATTATTATTGACGTTGTTTTCGTATTCATTTGGACCAGTAACTCCTAGAATTACATATTGATTTCTGTAGGTAGAGTAGGTCGCTCTTTGGTGCCAAAAACGAGCAATTCCAATCAGTACTTCCAATCCTTTTTCTGGAATGTACGAGTAGTCGCCAGTAAATCGGTAGTAGTTAAAAATGGCAAAAGCGATAGCACCATTTCTGTGAATTTCTTCAAACGTAATTTCCCATTCGTTATGACATTCTTCTCCATTCATAGTCACCATTGGATACAAAGCTGCACCGTTTTTAAAACCTAATTTAGCGGCATTTTCAATGGCTTTATCCAATTGATTGTATCGATAAGCTAATAGATTTCGAGCCACTTGTTGGTCTTTGGTTGCCATATAAAATGGAATGCAATACGCTTCGGTATCCCAATAGGTAGAACCGCCGTATTTTTCTCCAGTAAATCCTTTTGGACCAATGTTTAGACGAGAATCTTTACCTAAATAGGTTTGATTCAATTGGAAGATATTGAAACGAATTCCTTGTTGCGCTTTAACGTCGCCATCGATAGTAATATCGCTCATTTCCCAAATTTTAGCCCAAGCCTGAATTTGATTTTCTAACAATTGGTCGTAACCTATTTCCATTCCTTTGGCAATTACCTTTGCTGCGGCATCTTGGGTATTGTGATGATTCATTGAAACGGTGTAACCACCTAATTTTTGAATGGATGAGGTTTCTCCTTTGGCAACCGCCACTTCATAAGTAAACTGAATTTTATTGGAAGAAGCCTCTATATTAGTTGGAGTAACTTTTAAATCCGTTCCGTTTAACAAAATTGTATTTTGCATGAACGTGGTTGCTGTAAAATGTGTTTTGAAAGTTCTTGCGGTTACAAAAGCTTCATTATTATGGTTGGAAACGGCTAATGGCTCCCAAAATTTTTCTTCCCAGTTGGCATCTTCGTTTTGAACACCAGCATCAACATAGGGTTTGTAAATTATTTTAGCATCTCCATTCAATGGGGTAATTTCATAATTGATTACTCCTAATTCGTCTAAATCTAGAGAAAGAAAACGACAAACGTTTACGGCAATTTCAGTTCCGTTTTGTAATGTGGCATTGAAAGAACGATTGTACAAACCTTCTTTCATGTTCAATTCGCGTTTGAAATTAGAAACCGATTTACATTGGGCCAAATCTAGAACTTCTCCATTAATTTCAATGTTAATGCCAATCCAACTTGGGGCGTTCAATACTTTGGCAAAATATTCTGGATAGCCATTTTTCCACCAGCCCACTTTGGTTTTGTCTGGGTAATAAATTCCGGCAATATAGCTTCCTTGAAACGTTTTGCCTGAATAGTATTCTTCAAAATTGGCACGTTGACCCATAGCACCGTTTCCGATACTGAATAAACTTTCTGATGACTTTACTCGTTCTACATCAAATCCTTCTTCAATGATCGACCAGTTGTCTGGTTTTATATAATCTTGGTTCATTTTTATTTTTTTTAAAAAAGTTTCAAGTTTCAGGTTATGTCAAATTTGAAACCTGAAACGAAAAATTAATTTATCAGTGATTCGATAAAAGAAACATCAATAAATGTAAAATCTTTAAATATATATTTTGCTTCGTGTAGAATTTTTTCGTCTCCAATTCCTACACTGGTCATGTTAGCAATATTGGCCGCTTGAATTCCGGCAACAGAATCTTCAAATACTATTGAATTTTCGTTTGAAACATTCAAAAGTTGGGCTGCTCTTAAGAAAACTTCTGGATCTGGCTTGGCATTGGAAACATCATTTCCATCTACAATAGCATCAAACAAATGCAGGATTCCAGTTTTTTCTAAAATTGGCCGTGCATTCTTGCTGGCAGAACCTAAAGCTATCAGTTGATTGTGGTCTTTTAAATAGTGTAAAACAGGAAGTACTCCTGGTAAAATTTCACTTTCATCCATATCCACTAAATAGGATAAGTATTCTTCATTTTTTTGGATGAGCCATTTGTTTTTATCTTCTTGAGAGGCTTGGATGTTTCCAAGTTCTAAGATGATCTCAAGAGAGCGAACACGGCTTACTCCTTTTAATTCTTCGTTGTGTTCGGGTGTAAATTCGATGCCAAGTTGGTTGGCTAATTTTTGCCATGCTAAAAAATGATATTTGGCGGTGTCAACAATTACTCCATCAAGGTCGAATAGGAATGCTTTTTTATTCATTTAATTTTTTTTAACCTGAAATAGCGTTTTTATCAGTAATTAATAAGTTAGATAATCCAGCAATTATTAAAGAAATACCAGCTAAAATCATAGCGTTAATGTGAGCTTCTCCAATTAATTTATACAAATAGTTGATGCCGCCTAATGCCGCAATAATTTGAGGAATTACAATAAACATATTGAATAATCCCATCATCATTCCCATTTTTTTTGGGTTTACCGAACTCGATAACATGGCATAAGGCATAGAAAGGATACTTCCCCAAGAGATTCCTATAAGAATGAAGGAAACTAACAACGTTGATGGCGTTGCAAAAAACATGTATATGAATCCTAATCCACCTAGAATTAAAGAACTCATGTGGATGTACTTTCTGTTTATTTTGTTTTTTATTGTATAAAAAGACAATAATAAGGCAAAAGCCATTGATGATAATCCGTATACACCAGTTGAAGAACCGACTAAATCGGCAGCATCGTTATATACTTTATCTTTCGCTTTGTATTCTTCTTCCTTTGCATTGTTTAGAAATAGAACTTTTTGGTTTTCGTCTTTAAGTTCGTTACCCTCTTTGTCAAGTTTTGCATATTCTTTTACATCTGGTTTTGGAGAATTGAACACATGTTCTGTTAATGCTGGCGTAGATAAACTCCACATTGTAAAAAAGGCGAACCAACTGAAAAACTGAATCAATCCTAATTTTTTCATCGTTGAAGGCATTTCTTTTAAACTTGATAATAAGTCTGGAATGAATCTTGATTCTTTTTTTTCTGACAGAAAAGCTTCTAAATCTTGAGGTGGATCTTCTTTAGTAGTAATTAAAGTATAAATAATACTCGTTATAAAAACAAAGGCACCAATGGAGAAGGCAACAACTACAGATGGTGGTATAACCCCTGCAGCAGCTTCGTTGGTAACACCTAATTTAGTGACCAACCAAGGCAAGTTACTTGCAATCCAAGTTCCAATTCCGATAATAAGGGTTTGAACCACAAATCCGTTAGAACGTTGCGATTCTGGAAGTTTATCGGCAACTAATGCGCGAAAAGGCTCCATGCTAATATTAATCGAAGAGTCTAGTATCCATAATAATCCAGCCGCAACCCATAAAACTGGTGAATGAGGCATGAAAAACAAGGTAACTGAGGCTAAGATTGCTCCAATAAGGAAAAAAGGTTTTCTCCGGCCAAATTTTGGACTCCAAGTATTGTCTGATAAATAACCAATTATGGGTTGAACTAAAAGACCCGTTAAAGGCGCGGCAATCCATAAGCCTGGAATGCTGTCAACATCTGCACCTAGAGTTTGAAATATTCTAGACATGAATCCACCCTGAAGAGCAAATCCAAATTGTATTCCAAGAAATCCGAAACTCATGTTCCAAATTTGCCAGAAACTTAACTTACGCTTTTCCATTATCGTAATTTAGTGATTAATACTACGATAAGCGTGATGCTTATCAAAACTTACTTTTGTTTTCGAAGTAAAGATATAAGCTTTGATTGGGTAAAGATATTAAAAGTTTTGAGTTTTGAGTTTTGAGTTTTGAGTTTTTTGTGGAAATGAGTTACGAAAACGTTTTTTTGTTGATAAAAGGAGCGATTTTTGCAATTAAAAAACGCAACTATGTTGGATTCAGTTGCGTTTTTTTAAGGTATGAATTTAATATTAGCAGGTAGATTCTCGCTCTACTAATTCGGTTTCAATGACTTCTGTTTTGTATTGTTCTTCGTAATCTTCTTCTTCAATTTCTAATTTTTCAATAAGCATTTTTGCTGCTTTTTCTCCCATTTTTACTCCGTTTTGGCTAACAGTTGTAATAGAGGGTGATGAATATTTAGAAATAATTCCGTCGGTAAATCCAATAATTGAAATGTCTTCTGGAACTTTTTTTCCTAATTTAGAAGCTAACTTGATAGCGGTTACTGCAAAAATTTCATTAACAGCGAAAATTGCATCTAAGTCGTGATTGCTCAACATCAACTCAATGTGAGATTCAAAATTATCGGTATCTTCAATTTTTACGATTAAATTTTCATCTACTTTGATGTCGTTCGATTTTAGTGCTTTGAGGTAACCTTCTGTTCGAAGTTTTCCAACACTAACGTAGTCAACGGTAGTTACTAGACCTATTTTTTTAAAACCTTTGTCAATAAGGTATTGTGTGGCGTTAAAGGCGGCTAAATTATCATCAATAATTACTTTATCGCATAAAATATCGTTGGTTACTCGATCAAACATAACTACTGGCATCCCTTGGTTGATGACTTCAGTAATGTGATGAAAATCTCTTTTTTGCTGTGTTTCTTTAGATAGTGACATGATAAAACCGTCAATACTTCCGCTGGCCAACATTTCCATATTAATAACTTCTTTGTCGAAAGATTCGTCAGATAAACATACGATTACATTATAGCCATTTTCATTAGCAATGTGTTCAACACCACTAATAACTGTGGCAAAAAAATGATGAATAATTTCGGGAATAATTATGCAAATGGTTTTTGTTTTTTTGTTTTTTAAACTTAATGCAATATTGTTGGGTTTGTAGTTGTATAATTTGGCAAATGCCTGCACTTTTTGACGGGTATCTTCACTGATTTCTGGGCTGTCTCTGAGTGATTTAGAAACGGTTGAAATGGAAACGTCTAATTCTTTAGCAATTTGCTTTAATGTTACTTTTCTTCTCATCTTGCGATTGTGATAAATATTTAATTTTTAATAAAGATATATTTATTTTCTCATACTATCAATTTTGTTCCAAAAAATATGAAATATTGAGAAAGTTTTCAACACGAAAACGTTTTCGGGACTCCATAATAAAGGTGTCATTTTTTTATCCGAGAAATTATCATAAATTTAACGTTCGAAGTAAAATATAAGCTTAAAAAACAATTTATTAACCTAAACAAAATGTATGAAAACAATTTATAACAAGTTGTTATTTTTATTACTATTACTGCCTTTTAGTGTTTTGGCCCAAAGCACAATTGATGGAGTGGTTGTTGATTCTAAAACCAGACAACCAATTTCTGGAGTAAATGTAGTTGTTCAAGGTGCCCAAATGGGTACATCTACCGATATTGACGGTAAATTTAAATTATCCAAACTTAAAGCAGGAGACAAAATTGTCTTTTCTTTTGTGGGATATAAAAATCAGACTATCAATTTCGAAAATCAAAAATCTTTAACGGTTTCTTTGGAAGAAGAAGCTAATGTACTGCAAGAAGTTGTAGTTCAAATTGGTTATGGTAATGTTAAGAAAAAAGACGCTACTGGATCGGTTGCTGCGCTTGGTGCTAAAGATTTTAATAAAGGGCCGGTTACCACTGCGGAGAATTTGCTTAGTGGTCGTTTAGCTGGTGTTACCGTTAATACGAGTGGGGCTCCTGGTTCAGGCTCTGAAATTAGAATTCGTGGAGGTTCTTCATTAAATGCAAGTAATGATCCTTTGATTGTTATTGATGGTTTGCCTGTTGCAAATGAAGGAAGTGCTGGTTCAACATCTGTTTTGGCAGCATTAAATCCAAATGATATTGAGAGTTTTACAGTGCTTAAAGACGCTTCTTCGAGTGCTATTTATGGTTCGAGAGCTTCTAATGGTGTAATTATCATCACCACAAAAAGAGGTGGTAAAAAATTAACCGTAGATTACAATTTTCAGTATGGTTCTGGTAAAAACGTTAAACAAATTAATGTTTTTGGCGCAGATGAATTTAGAAGTATAGTACAACAACAAAGACCAGGTTTAGCTGGTTTATTAGGCACTTCGAATACCGATTGGCAAAAAGAAATCTACAGAAGAACTGACTTTGTGGATAATAACCTTTCTGTTAAAGGTAATTTGTTTGGAACCATTCCGGCGCGTGTGTCGATTGGTAATACGTATCAAGAAGGATTGCGTTTGACTAACTCATTCAATAGAAATACAGTATCTACAACCTTAAATCCTACTTTCTTGAAGGATCATTTAAAATTTAGATTGAATGCAACGTTCGCTAATGAAAACAACCGTTTTGCTGATGGTGTTGAAGGTTCAGCGATTCATTTTGACCCAACTCAACCCGTATATCAAGCCGGTTCTCCTTTTGGGGGTTATTTTGAGTATTACAATCCTTCAAATGGGAACTTAAATTTAGCTCCAAGAAACCCAGTAGCTCAATTGATGCAAACCTATAATACAGGTAAGAGTAATAGAATCTTTGGTAATTTTGAAACGGATTATAAATTCCACTTTTTCCCAGATTTAAGAGCGGTTGTAAATGTTGGTTTTGATCAATCAAATGGTGTGAATACTAGATTGGTTGATGCTGGTGTTGCAACTGGTGGAAATTATACTGATGGTGCAGGTGTTGTTCATTATATTGGAACGGATGCTACGCAAACATCACTTTTGAGAAATAAATTAATTGATACCTATTTAGCTTACAACAAAAAATTTGGAAATTTAAACGTTGAAGCAACTTTAGGAAGATCATATCAAATTTTCAATCAAGAAAGAACTTATTATGGGGATTTAAGACGCAATCCTGCAACCCCACCAAATCCAACGTACTATAGACCACAAACGGATAATGTGTTAATAGGATATTTTTTAAGAACCAATTTAACATACAATGATAAATATTTACTTACGGCTTCTTTAAGAAGAGATGGTTCGTCAAGATTAGCTAAAGAAAATCAATGGGCTTATTATCCTGCATTTGCGTTTGCATGGAAATTGAAAAATGACTTGTTCAAAGATTCTAAAACTGTTTCTGATTTTAAATTGCGTTTAGGATATGGTATTACAGGAAATCAAGGCTTGGATGCCGCTTACAATAATATATATCTACAACAATATGCATTAGGAGGATTAAACTCTCAATATACTTTTGGTTCAACACCAACACCAATTGGAATTTCAAGACCTTACAATGATATCTTGAAATGGGAGACACAAACTACTTACAATGCAGGTTTTGATTATGGTTTGTTCAATAACAGAATTACAGGAGCAATAGATGTTTTTTACAAAAAAACAAACGACTTATTTGCTGTAGCTCCAGTTGCTGATGGTGGAAACTTTTCTAATTCATTGTTGCAAAATATTGGAAGTTTTACTACCAAAGGAGTTGAATTTAGCATCAATGCTGAAGTAATAAAATCGGCTGATTTTAATTGGAATGTGAATTTCAATGCTACAAAATTTGAAAGACGTATTGCTTCATTAGCCGGTGGTGCTGATGTGTATTATGGAGGAACAGGTGCAGGAACAGGTGGTACTGCTCAAATCTATAGAGAAGGTTTTACTCCAGGATCATTCTATGTTTACAAACAATTATATGATACTGCGGGTCATCCTATAGAAGGTGCCTATGCCGATTTAAATGGTGATGGTATCATCAATGGAAGTGATCGATACATCTACAAAAATCAAGATCCAGATTTTGTTTTTGGTTTCTCATCTTCTATGAATTACAAACATCTTGATTTTTCTTTCAACTTGAGAGCTAATGTTGGAAATAGAGTGTACAATGCAGTTAATGCAGGTAATGCTCAATACGACAATTTGCAAAACAGTACTGCTTTAGGAAATATTCCAACTGCAGTTCAAAATACTGGATTCAATACAACTTCTAACGTGGTATTGTCTGATATTTATGTAGAAAATGCTTCTTTCTTGCGTATGGATAACATTACTTTAGGATATACTTTTCCAAAATGGTTGGAAGGAAAAGCTTCTTTAAGATTGTTTTCAGGTGTTCAAAATGCTTTTATAATTACAAAATATTCAGGATTAGATCCAGAAATTACAGGTGGAATTGATAATACAATTTATCCTAGACAACGTTCTTTCTTATTTGGAGCTAACGTAAAATTTTAAAATAAAAAACTATGAAAAAAATTAAGATTAACGCTTTTTTACTTTTAGTAAGTGTACTTGGGCTCAGCTCATGTACCAACGATCTAAATGTACTTCCAAAGGATCCAACGGTATTCTTATCAGAAGATTTCTTTGCACAACCTGACTCATATAAACAAGGTTTGGCAGGAGTTTATGGTAATTTATCATTAACAGGAACTGATGGAGCTGGTTCTTCTTTTCTAACAGGAATTGATGCAGGAACCAGTCAATACGGTAGATGTTTGTGGTATCTTCAAGACTTAACTACAGATGAGGTTATTTGGAGTTATGAAAATGATCCAGGAACTAAAGAATTGCAAAGAAATATTTGGACTTCAAGTAATCCAGTAATTCTTGGGATGTTCAGTAGAACTATGGCTGAAGTGTCTTTTGCAAACGAGTATTTGAAACAAACTACTCCAGAAAAATTAAGTGGTAGAGGTGTTACAGATGCAACGCTTTTAAATGACATCGCATTGTATAGAAAAGAAGTTAGAGTTTTAAGAGCTATGGCTTACTATAATTTGATGGATTTATTTGGAAAAGCTCCGTTTATTACAGAAAATGATCCTGTAAACACAGCGGGTCCAGAATACAACAGACAACAACTATTTAATTTCATTGAAAGTGAATTGACTGCTGTTTTACCTGACTTGAAAGCGCCTAGAACCAACGAATATGGTAGATTAGATCAAGCTGTAGCAAGAATGATTTTGGCTAAAATTTATTTGAATGCTGAAGTGTATATTGGAACACCTAAATATACTGAGTGTGCTGCACAATGTAATGCAATCATCGCAGGAGGTTATACTTTAAATACTAATTATTTAAATAATTTTAAAGCAGATAATCAAAATTCATCTGAAATGATTTTTACCTTACAATCGGATGGGTTAGTAACTCAAAACTACGGACCTACAACAGTTTTTGTTAATGGTCAAGTAGGTTCTATAGAGCAAAATGGTGCTTCTTTTGGAGTAGGCTCTGGAGGATGGGGTGGAGCTTTACGCTTGAGAAAGCAATTTGTTCAAAAATTTGATGGTCCTAATTTTAGTACTGATACAAGAAAAACAATTATTTCAGGTACAAGAAATATTGATATTGCAGATGTTGCCAATAGAGATCAAGGATATATTTTAGCAAAATTCTCTAACAGAACTTCAGCAGGTGTTCCTGGAGTAAGTACTACTTTCGTAGATACTGATTTTCCATTGTTTCGTTTAGCAGATGTTTATTTAATGTATGCAGAATGTGCCGTTAGAGGTGGAGCTGGTGCTTCAACTACACAAGCGCTTACTTATGTTAACGCATTACGTGAAAGAGCTAACAGTGGATCAACAAGTGCTAATATTTCTGCTGGAGATTTAACTTTAGATTTTATATTAGATGAAAGAGCAAGAGAATTACATTGGGAATCTCACAGAAGACAAGATTTAATTCGTTTTGGAAAATATACTGGTGGAAGCTACAATTGGGCATGGAAAGGAAATGGTTCTAATGGAATCTCAATTTCTAATAACTTAAAAGTGTTCCCAATCCCAGCAGCATCATTATCTTCAAATCCTAATCTAACTCAAAATACAGGTTATTAATATTTAATTAAACTAAAAATTTTAAAAATGAAAAATATATTTATAAAGACTTTTGTAGCTCTAGCTATAGTTTCTAGTTTCACATCTTGTACTGATGAGCAAGATTTGATGATCTCAAAACCACAGAGTTCATTCACCATTTTATCGCCTCAATCTGGCGAAACTGTAACTTTAAATCCTACAACTCCTTTAAATCCTGGACTTGCTTTAACATGGGCAGCAATGGATTATGGTTCTCCAACTGAGGTAACATATACAGTTCAAGTAGATAAAAATGGTGATGATTTTGATACACCTATCGCAATTACTTCTACAACAAGTACGTTTGCAAGTATTTCTTCTGACGTATTAAATGGAGCAGCAGTATCTGCAGGTTTAGTACCATTTACTCAAGGTGCATTAGATGTTAGAATTATGTCTACAATTGGAACAACAGGTTCTCAAGTTGCTTATTCAAACACTATTAATTATTTAGTGACTCCATACACTACAGAATTGCCTAAATTGGCTGTTCCAGGAAACCACCAAGGATGGAATCCACCAACTGCACCTACATTGTCATCTTCTGCTTTTGGAGCAACAGATTATGAAGGTTTCGTTTATTTAGATGGTGATTTTAAATTTGTTGGACCGGATTCAGCTGGTAACTTTAACTGGGGAAATCCAGACTGGGGTGATGACAGTAGTTTTTCAGGAGCTTTATTGTTAACAGGTGAAGTAAACTGTACTGCAGCAGCAGGATATTACAGAGTAAAAGCAAATACTACTACATTAACGTATTCTACAGAATTAACTAACTGGGGAATTGTTGGTGCAGCAACTCCAGGCGGATGGGGCGCAAGTACACCATTAACCTATAATTCTTCTACAAAAAAATGGGAAGGTATTGTAACGTTAACTGCTGGAGAATTCAAATTTAGAGCTAACGATGCATGGACAATCAACTACGGTGGTGATCCAGCTGCGATGACTCAAGACGGATCTAATCTTTCTGTAGCCGCTGGTGGTTCTTACAAAGTAGAATTAGATTTATCTCACGCAAGAAAGTATACTTATACTTTAACATTGCAATAATATAATTTAAAAAAATACCAAAAGGGCTTTCCTAATCGAAGGCCCTTTTTTAAATTTTATGCTATGAAAAAAATACATTTACTTTTTTTCCTTTTGCTTTCATCACTTGGGTTTTCTCAAGTATCATGGCAAGGTGGATCTAACCCAGATGCTACTTCATCAAATCCAGTCATTCTTTTTGACAAAACTGGAACAGCATTAGCAACCTATACCGGAACAATATATGCTCATACGGGTGTTACTTTAAACGGAACCGCGTGGCAAAATGTTAAAGGGACTTGGGGCAATAATACCTCACAACCCGCACTAACACCTGTTTCTGGGAATATATATTCCTTAACATTAACACCAACAATTCTAGGATACTATGGTGTTTCTTCTGGGTCGGTAACTAAAATCAACATTGTTTTTAGAAATGCCTTAGGAAATGCTCAATCGGTAGATTTATCTCTAAATGTTGGGGCTTTTCAATCTAATTTGGTAGCGCCTCTAGAAAGTAGTAACACTATTGTTAATAGTGGACAAAGTTTGACAATTACTGCTAATAATACCAATGGGAATGCTAATTATAATTTGTTGGCTAACGGAGTTAGTATCAATACTTCCGTTGGAGCAACTTATAGTTATACAGATTCCAATATAACAGTTAATAAATCATATGAACTATTAATCAATCAAGGAGCAACTACTTTTTCAAAGAAATTTGGGGTAATCGTTAATGCAGGCACCACTTCACAAGCAATGGCTTCTGGATTAGAGGATGGTATTAATTACAATGCTTCCGATCCTACTAAAGCTACGTTAGTATTAACAGCTCCGGGTAAAGATTTCGTATATGTTGCCGGAAGTTTTAATAACTGGGTGCCGGGTACCAACTATTTAATGAAAACGGATCCTTCTACAGGTAAATTTTGGTTAGAACTAACCGGATTAACTTCGGGTCAAGAATATACCTATCAATATTGGGTGGTTGATCAAACGCCTACAACAAACTCACCAGCTGTAGTAAAAACAGCTGATCCCTATTCAACGTTAGTTGCATCTCCTTTCGATGATCCTTATATTTCACCTGTTTCGTACCCTAACTTGCCTGCTTATCCAAGTGGACAAGAAAGAGAGGTTACCGTTTTAAAAACAGGACAAACTCCTTACAATTGGAGTTCAGCTACTACGAATTTCGTCAAACCAAGTAAAGATAATTTAGTGGTTTATGAAGTATTGATTAGAGACTTCGATGCCAACAGAAATTTTCAAACCTTAATAGATAAAATAAATTATTTTAAAAATCTTAAAGTAAATGCTATCGAATTAATGCCTGTTATGGAGTTTGAAGGCAATGAAGGTTGGGGTTATAATCCAGCATTTCATCTAGCTTTAGATAAATTCTACGGAACAGGTGATAAAATGAAAGAGTTTGTCGATTTATGTCACCAAAACGGTATTGCCGTAATTCTAGATGTTGCTCTAAATCATGCTTTTGGAAGAAACCCTTTAGTGCGTATGTGGATGAAAGATCCTGATGGTGATGGTTGGGGCGATGCAGCTTCAGACAATCCCTATTTCAATGAATTTGCAAAACACAGTTATGGAGTAGGAAATGATTTTAATCATGCTTCTGCTTATACCAAATATTACACCAAAAGAGTGATTAAACAATGGGTGCAAGAATTTAAAATTGATGGTTTCCGTTGGGATTTAACCAAAGGTTTTACACAAGCGTGTTCGGCTGGAGATGATACTTGTACTAATGCATACCAAGCCGATAGAGTAGCAATTTTAAAAGATTATGCTGATTATTCATGGAGCTTAGATCCAAATCATTATGTGATTTTTGAACACCTTGGAATTGATAGCGAAGAGCAACAATGGGCCAATTATAGAATTGGTGAAACACCAAGCAAAGGCGTAATGATGTGGGGCGAAATGACCTATCCATACACTCAATTAATTGAAGGATATTCTACTGGTGCCGATATTTCAAGAATGGGATATGTAAGCAGAGGTTTCACAGGAAAAAGATTGATGGGATATCCAGAAAGTCACGATAAAGACCGATTGATGTATTCAGCGATGACCTACGGAAATGGTAGCGGCGCAAGCCCTGTTTATGGAAATTTAAACAATAGTTTGTACAGAATGTCAGCTATCGGAGCCATTTCTTTATTGGTGCCAGGACCTAAAATGATTTGGCATTTCGCCGATTTAGGAATGAGCGATTCTATTTATACCTGTACTGATGGAACCGTAAATACAGAAACGGATACTACAACTGGTGATTGTAAATTGGCTACTAAACCACAGCCACAATGGGTAAATAACTGGTTGGGTGTTGCACAACGTAGTAAAATTTATAACGATTATGCTAAAATGATTGATCTTAAAAAGAACAATCCGGTGTTTAACGGAAGTTATGCTATTAGTCCAGATTCCAATAACATCAGACAAAGGGTTTATGTGTACGACAATTCGTTGCCAGCTTCTCAATTGAAAAACGTAGTTATTTTAGCTAACTTTTCGGTTGCGGCTCAAAATGTTATTCCAGATTTTCCCTATACAGGAACTTGGGTAAACTTGATGGATAATACCACAATTAACGTTACAAGTACTACAGCTACTATTGCTATCGAGTCTGGTGGATTCAGAATTTACGGCAATCAGCCAGCTTTAGCCAACGACGAATTTAGTGGTGTAAACAATTTAAGTTTGTCGCCAAACCCAGCAGCGACTTATTTTACCTTAAATGGTGATGCCGAAAAAGTTGAAATTTTCTCTATTACGGGACAATTGGTAAAATCATTTTCAGATCTTACCATCAACGATCAATACAATATTGCCGATTTAAATCAAGGGTTGTATTTAGTTAGAGTTGTCGATTTGAATAATCGTCAGAAAACAATGAAATTAATAAAAGAATAATTTTTGAGTTAGTTAAAACAGATTCTTTTAAAAAGACCTTTCTTTAATTAGGAAGGTCTTTTTTTATTCCAACAAGTTGTTATAGCTTTGCATACTAAACGATTGAGCACTAATGAAGAAAATACTACTAAAATCACTGAAAATTTTTGGAGGCACCCTTGGTGTAATTCTTCTAATGATGTTTTTGTTCCCTATAGTTTTTCCTGGAAAAATTGAGCAAGAGATTAAAGAATTTGCCAATCAAAAATTGAATGGAGAACTTAATTTTAAAGAAGCTAATCTTTCTTTTTTCGATCATTTTCCGTCGTTGACGCTATCGCTTACCAAGTTTTCATTAAAAGGTTCAGCGCCCTATAAAGAAGAAACTTTAGTCTCTGCCGATGAAATTTCATTTGGTATCAATCTGAAAAGTTTGATTTTTGATAAAACAGTTGCCATCGATAAAATTTTTCTTTCCGATGCTTTTATGAATGTAAAAGTCAATGAAAAAGGTGAAGCTAACTACAATGTATATGTTTCCGACAGTAAAGAAACTGCCAAAGACACGAGTTCAACTACGTCATTGCGGTTGGAAAAAATCTCGATAACCAATACGCATTTGGTGTATGACGATAAATCAACCAAAATTTTGATTGATGCCAAAGGGTTCAATTATGTCGGGAAAGGCGATTTAACTAAAGCTATTTTTCAGCTGGATACCGAAGCCAAAATAGAAGATTTTAACTTCGCTTTTGGTGGAGAACAATATCTTAAAAATAAATCGGTGAATGCTAATTTGATTACCAAAATCAACACCAACTCGCTGTCGTTTATCTTTGAAGAAAATAATTTAAAAATTAATAAGTTGCCTATCGATTTTGTAGGTAAACTCGATTTCTTAAAAAACGGATACGATTTAGATTTTAAAGTAGAATCACAAGACAGCAAACTGAATGATTTTTTTACTGCACTTCCACCAAGCTACGTGACTTGGCTTGAAAAAACTAAAGTAAAAGGAAGCACCGATTTACTACTTACGTTAAAAGGAAAATACATTGCTTCTACCAACGAAAAACCCGATTTGGCGTTCAATATGAAAATCAGAGAAGGCGAAATCAATTACAAAGAAGCTCCACTTTCGGCTACTAATATTTTTTTAAATTTTGACACCAAGTTGCCTGCTTTAAACACCGAACGTCTTAAAGTAAATATCGATTCAATATTTTTCAATGTTGGAAAAGATTATGTTAAAGCCATTATCAAAACCCAAGGATTAAGCAAACCCACTATTGATGCCCGAATTCAATCGGCAATTGATTTAGGGAAATTAGATCAAGCCTTTGGATTGCAGAACATGGATTTGAAAGGAGTTCTAAAGGCAGATGTTAATTCTAAAGGAATTTATGATGCCAAAAACAAAATACTTCCTATAACGAAAGGAGCAATATCGTTTAAAAACGGTTATATAAAAACCGATTATTATCCAAATCCGATTAAAAATATCAATATTTTGGCAAATGTTTCGGATGATTCAGGGTCGTTAAAAGGTGTCAAAATTGCGCTTAATCCAGCTTCTTTCAACTTTGAAGGAAAACCAATCTATGTTAAAGCCAATCTTGAAAATTTAGAAAATGTAAAGTACGATATTACAGCTAAAGGCGAATTGGATTTAGCCAAAATCTATCAAGTGTTTTCTCAAAAAGGATTGGACGTAAAAGGATATATTAAGGCCGATGTTGCTTTTAAAGGAACTCAAGCCGATGCTGTTGCAGGCCATTATCACAAATTGAATAATAAAGGAACGTTGCTGCTAAGAAATATAAAAACCAATTCAGCGTATTTACCAAAGTCATTTGTAATTAAAGAAGGCGAATTTGTGTTCAATCAAGACAAGATGAACTTCAATAACTTTTCGGCAACTTATGGGCTATCCGATTTTAAAATGAACGGTTACATGCAAAACGTAATTGATTTCGTGTTGTCGGATAAAGGCGTTTTAAAAGGCAGTTTCAATGTCGATGCCAATTACATCAACGTAGATGAGTTTATGTCCAATTCGACCAAAAACCAAGCCAAAGCAGAGCCTAATGGTGCTAATGCTTCAGGAGTTGTGGTGGTGCCGCCAAATTTAGATTTGCAATTCAACTGTTTGGCACAGAAAGTCGATTTTGATGAACTTAAAATGCAAAATCTCAAAGGGAATGTAGTCATCAAAAACGGAAAGTTGCAATTGCATAAATCGGGATTTGATATCATAGGTTCTAATGTTGTGATGGATGTGGTGTATGGCAGTGAATCGCCTGAAAAAGCTTCTTTTGAATTTGAAGTTCTGGCTAAAGATTTTGATGTGAAACGGGCTTATAACGAAATTAAAATGTTTCGTGAAATGGCTTCGGCTGCCGAAAGTGCCGAAGGAATAGTCTCGTTAGACTATAAAGTGGCTGGAAGATTAAACAACCAAATGCAACCTATTTATCCTTCGTTGAAAGGTGGCGGAGTTCTTTCGGTGAAAAATGTCAAGATGAAAGGCTTTAAAATGTTTGGAGCTGTAAGCAAAAAAACAGGAAAAGAAGCGATCAAAAATCCAGATGTGTCCAAAGTTGATATTAAAACTACCATTAAGAATAACATCATTACAATTGAGCGATTCAAATTTAAAGTAGCGGGTTTCCGTCCACGAATTGAAGGAACTACGAGTTTTGACGGCCGTTTGAATATCAAAATGCGATTGGGATTGCCACCTTTAGGAATTATCGGAATACCATTGACAGTTACAGGAACCAAAGACAATCCTAAAGTCAAATTGGGTAGAAAAACCGAAGATTTGCAGGAAACGGAAGATACAGATACTAAAACAGAGCCAGTAAAAAGCAATTAATTTAGTTCAAGACCTTCTCTGTCTAGCCCTGATAGAAGCGACCGCCGTGCGGTGCAGATAGCAGGAATAGGGAAAGCAAAAAAGCCTAAGCCATTCGCTACTAATAAAAAAATGCAAATGTATAAAAACAAAAAACCCGAATCCCGAAGCGTCGGGACTATTCGGGTTTTGTGGTACCTCCAGTCCCGACGCTTCGGGAGAACCATGACACATGGATTTATTGTTTTTTAGATAAAATATCAGAAAGAATCTCTGGTTTTGAAATTATTTTTTCAATAAATGCTTTACTTTTCATTCTCTTGATGAAGTTTTCAAGGTATAAGGCATTATTTCTATCTTCACATTCAAATGATAAAACTAATTCCCAATCATTTGCGATTTTTGAAAATGAGTTAGAGTAAGTGTGTTGGTTATGTTTAGAAATTCTCTCTTGAATGTTATGAGTTTCTCCTACATAATATTTTATGCTTGTTTTAGAATATAGTATGTAAAGAAAGTGTGGCATTATAAATTAATAAAAACAAAAAACCCGAATAGTACTATTCGGGTTTTGTGGTACCTCCAGGGATCGAACCAGGGACACATGGATTTTCAGTCCATTGCTCTACCATCTGAGCTAAGGTACCGTTACAATTTAAAGCATTCCTGCTTGTTGATTGCGGGTGCAAATATAGAATGATTTTTAATTTATCCAAAACAATTTTTAAAAAAAATCTATTTGTAACTTTGCCTCACTAAATCAAGAACCATGCTTTTAGCCATCGATGTTGGAAACACACAAATCAAATCGGCTGTATTTGAACAGAATACACTGGTGCAAAAAGAAATCATACCCGTTTCAGACTGGAAAAATTCGGTAAAAAATAGTTTGAAAAATTTTCCAGAAATCACCAATATTGTGATAGCATCGGTTGGAAAACTCCAAAAAGACGATTTTTTAGGGTTTTCAGAAACTGTTAAGGTGTCTTTTATTTCAAAAGAAAGTGCGTTTCCGTTTCAAAACCTTTACAGCACACCCGATACACTTGGGATTGATCGAATGGTTTTAGCAGCAGGATCCGTGTTGCAATTTCCAAATGTAAGCCGATTAGTAATTGACGCTGGAACGTGTATTACTTATGATTTTATTGATGCTAACAACAATTATCTCGGAGGTGCTATTTCGCCGGGAATCCGCCTTCGATACGAATCGTTGCACAATTACACTGCTAAATTGCCGTTATTGACTATAGAAAAACCAGAAAAATTAATAGGCGATTCTACCCAACAATCCATTCATTCTGGAGTTGTTAATGGAGTTGCCATGGAAATCGACGGTTTTATTAACGCTAATTTAGATAGAAATGATAACTTTATCATAATTTTAACTGGTGGAGACTCAGTTTTTTTGGCTGAACGATTAAAAAATACCATATTTGCCAATCCAAATTTTCTTTTAGAAAGTTTGAATCAAACTTTTCAATACAATCAACAATGATTAAAAAAATTATAGTAAGTATTAGTTTACTTTTTTCGCTGGTTTCGTTTGCTCAAGAAGGCACTTCTTCGCCTTATTCATTTTATGGTATTGGTGATGTTCGTTTTAAAGGAACTATAGAAAATCGCTCGATGGGAAGTATGTCAGCCATTCCAGATAGTATTCACATCAATATTCTAAATCCGGCAATGTATTCTAGTTTAAAACTTACGTCGTTTTCTATTGGAGGTACTTTTGCAGCCAACCGATTGAAAACAAACAGTCAAAACGAAAAAGCACAAAGAACAACGCTGGATTATTTAGCGGTTGGAATTCCACTTAAAAAATTAGGGATTGGATTCGGTTTAATTCCGTATTCATCGGTTGGATATAATATTAAAAATTCAACTTTAAATAATACGGTTACAGCAACCAATTTTTATTCAGGAAGTGGAGGTATGAATAAAGTTTTTTTTGGTTTTGGATACCAATTGACCAAGAAGTTTAGTTTTGGTGCCGATGCACAATACAATTTTGGTAAAGTAGATACCAAGAGTGTTGCTGTACAATATGATGTTGATGGCAATCAAATTCAATACGGAACAAGAGAATTGAATTCATCTAACATTAACGGTGTAAATTTCAACACTGGAGTAGCATTTCATTCTAAAATATACAAAGACATTTCAGTTTTTTCAAGCGCAACCTATTCACCTCAGTCGCAACTTAATATTTCAAACAGCAGAAAAATAGCTGTAGTGCAGGTAGTTGGGTCAAATGATGTTGCTGTTGGCGATGAGCTTACGATTGATGTTGCTAATACCAAATTGAAATTGCCTTCAAAATTCACTTTCGGATTGGGAGTAGGTGATGCTAAAAAATGGATTGTTGGTTCGGAACTTACCTTCCAAAATTCGAGTAACTTTGGGAATCGTTTCAACGACATTAATAATGTGTCGTATGAAAATGCTAAAAGATTTACAGTAGGCGGTTATTATATTCCAAATTACAAATCGTTTTCTAATTATATGGATAGAATTGTATACCGTGGTGGATTTAGATATGAAAATACAGGCTTGGTTATTGATAATAAATCCATTCAAGATGCTGCTTTAACCCTTGGGTTAGGATTGCCTTTAAGAGGTACCTTTTCTAATCTTAATGTAGGTTTTGAAGTTGGAAATAGAGGTACTAAAGACGCTGGTTTGGTTAGAGAACACTATATGAATTTTAGCCTTGGATTATCATTGAACGAGCGATGGTTCCAAAAAAGAAAAATTGATTAATTTAATATAAAATACGTATGAAAACGAAATTGTTTTTCTTGTTTGTATTGGTTTTTTCTCATTTTGCAAAAGCACAAGAGGTAAACTGTAATGATAAGGAAAGTCAATTGCGAAAGTATGTTGTTGATCAAGAATATTCAAAAGCATTGGAGGTTTGGAAAGAAGTAAAAATTTCCTGCCCCAAATACAGCGAACAAATCTACCTTTTAGGAAGTCAGGTTTTACAATATAATATTGAAACCGCAAGTCCGGAAAACAAAGAAAAGCAAGCTAGAGAGTTGCTTAAGTTGTATGACTTATACGATAAAAATTTTCCGAACAATCAAAATGGAAATTTTGAAAAAAGAGCGATGGTATTGTATGATAACAAAGCCGGAACCGAAGAAGAAATCTATAATTTTTTAGAGCTAGCGTTTGAAAAACAAAAAACAACGTTCACCAATCCACAGGCCATTTTTATTTATTTTCAATATTATTTCGAGAAAAACAAATCCAATTTGTCTGCTGCAACCATAGACAAGCTGATTGATAAATACAATGCAGTGAATTCATTGCTAGATGTTAACAGTCAAAAAATCCCAGCAAAAAAAGAACAGTATACTTTAGTGGTAGCTGGATTAGATTCTTATATGAACCCTATTTTAGTATGTGACAATTTAGTTCCGTATGCACAAAAAAATTACGAAGCTAACAAGCTGAATGTAGATTGGTTGTATGCGACAGCTAAAGCTCTTTTTGGAAATTGTAAAACATCCCCAATTTTTGGTACCGTTGCAACACAATTACACAGTTTAAAACCTTCTTCAAAATCGGCTTATTATATAGCCAATTACACTTTATACACTGGAGATCAAAATGTAGCAATAGATTTTTTCACCCAATCGGTTGCTTTGTCAACCGATAAAATGGAAAAGGCAAGTACTGCTTATACAGTTGCTTCTATTTTGTCTGGTTCAGATAAAGGAAAAGCCAAAGAAATGGCACTTGTGGCTATTGATAATGATCCGACCAATGGAAAGTATTATATCTTTTTAGCCAATCTCTATGCCAACAGTATAGAGGAATGCACTACTTCTGAAAACGAAAAAAAGGCCATTTACAAATTAGCTTCCGATACGGTTTTAAAAGGTGCTGTTGTTGAGCCCATGCTAAAAGTAACGTGCGATATGATGTCTAAAGACTATTTAAAAAATGTAGTTTTTGATGCTAAATCAAAGGTTAAAGAAGTTAAAATTGGATGTTGGATTAATCAAACAGTTCAATTTTAATATGATTTCGATATCGAGAAAATCAACGGTTGTTCTTGTCACTGCAGTAGCGGTTTTTTTGTTGCTTTCGTGTGAGAGTAATTTTAAAGAAGTTCAAAAATCAACTTTTGCAGAGTTTACACCTAGTGGTGAAGCCGATTCGATTAATATTAAATACACCGATTCGGGCAGGATTAAATCGATTTTAGTGAGCCCGAAAATGCTCGATTATGCCACAGTAGAATTTCCTTTTACCGAATTTCCCAAAGGTGTTAAAGTGACCATGTATGATGAAAAGGGCAAAAAAACCTTTGTTACTTCTAAATACGCTGTGACTTTTAAAAATACCGATTTGATAGATCTAAAAGGCGATGTAAAAATATCCAACGAAACAGGGCAATTGTTTGAAACTGAACAGTTGTATTTTGATCAAAAAAACGAATGGTTTTATACCGAAAAAAGATATAAATTTACCGATCCAAAAGGCGTTTCTCATGGAGAAGGCGTCGATTTTAGTAAAGATTTTAAAATCATCAACTCTCAAGATATTTCAGGAGAAGTTGAAAACAATAAATAGACATGAATTATTTAAATTTCACAAAATATTTGTACTTGGTTATCGGATTCGTAATGGTAGGCGATGCTATTTCTAAATGGAATAACGTAGAAAAACCATGGCTGAGTGTGGTGTTGGCAGGATTAGCCTTCTTCACTTTTTTCTTTAGAAGAAAATTTGCTAAAAAATTTGCAGACCGTGACAAACAAAATAAATCCAATCCATCCTAAATGGAAATAGTAGTAATCATAGTATGTTTACTTCTTTGTGCCTTTTTCTCGGGAATGGAAATAGCTTTTGTGTCTTCCAACAAAATTTTTCTTGAAATAGAAAAAAAACAAGACAATTTCCTTTCTAAAATATTAACTAAACTTACTGAAAAACCCTCCAAATTTATCGCCACTATGTTGGTTGGTAATAATATTTCTATGGTAGTTTATGGGTTTTTTATGGGTGATTTGTTGATGAAATGGATCAAAACATTTTCGTTTCAATTGTCCGATTTTTCGAGTTTATTGACTCAAACGGTTATTTCTACCCTAATAGTATTAATCACTTCAGAATTTCTACCGAAAGTATTTTTTCAAGTGTATGCCAATAATCTGATGAAGATTTTTGCAGTGCCAAGTTATATCTTTTTTGTGGCTTTCAATTATATTTCTTCTTTTGTGATCTGGATTTCCGATTTTATTTTGAAGAAATTTTTTAAAACGGAAGGCGATTATGTGCCGTCATTTTTTAGTAAAGGCGAATTGGGAAATTACATCAACGAACAAATGAGTACGGTTGAAGATCACGAAGAAGTAGATTCTGAAATTCAAATATTTCAAAATGCATTGGAGTTTTCTGGCGTAAAAGCACGTGATATTATGACGCCTCGAACCGAATTGGTTGCCGTTGATATTTATGATTCGATTTCCGAATTACGCGAATTATTTATTACAACCGGTTATTCTAAAATATTGGTGTATCAAAATTCTTTAGACGATATTATTGGATATGTGCATTCTTTTGAATTGTTCAAAAAACCAAGAAGTATTAAGTCCATCATGATTCCGGTTGAGTTTGTGCCCGAAACTATTTTTATTAAAGACGGATTGAGTTTGCTTACTAAAAAAAGAAAAAGCGTAGCGGTAGTCCTAGATGAATATGGCGGTACTGCAGGAATCATAACTGTAGAAGACATCATTGAAGAACTTTTTGGTGAAATTGAAGATGAACACGATGGCGATGAAGCACTTACCGAAAAACAACTGGACGACAAAACCTATCTTTTTTCGGCTCGATTGGATGTAGAATACCTTAACGAACAATACAAACTCAACATTCCAGAAAACGATTCTTATGGAACTCTTGGTGGTTTTATTGTGAATACTTCTAAAGAAATTCCGCTAAAAGGCGACCAAATCGTAGTTGAAAACTTTCATTTTGTCATAGAAGAAGCTACAAATAAGAAAATAGAAGTAGTAAAAATGACCATTTCGGAATGAGAATAAAAAAAATCACTTTTTATTGCAAATTATAGCACCACAATTGTAATTATTTCATAGATAATTGTATTTTCGCAAACTGAAATAAAATTTAACATATATAGAAATGGCAGTTTTACAAAAAATTAGAAAACGTTCAGGATTACTTTTACTGGCTATTGGGTTTGCCCTTTTGGCTTTTGTTGTTCAGGATTTGTTCACCAAAGGATTTAAAAGTCAATCTAAAGATGTAGGAAGTATAAATGGAAAAGATATTTCTTTTGATCAATTTAGAATTAAAGTAGCAAATGCAGAGAAAAATGGTCAAAACGGTCAGCCAATTACCCAAACACAAGCGGCTAACCAAATGTGGGATCAAGAAGTTGCTATCGCTTTAATTTCTGAACAATTCGAAAAAGCAGGAATTCGCACGAGTGAAAATAACATCATTGAAGTTTTAAAGAAAGATCCAAATATTGGAAATAACCCTGCGTTTTTGAATCAGTTGGGTAAATTTGATTTGGCTAAATTCAAAGACTATTTCAAGAAGAATCCGGAGCAAGCTAAAGCTTTTGAAGAAAGACAAGTAAATGATGAAATCAACGCTAAATTTCAAATTTACGGTTCTATGATCAAAGCGGGTATGTATACTACCAATGCTGATGGTCAATTTAAATACAGATTAGAAGCAGACAAAGTGAATTTTGATTACGTTTCTGTATTGTATTCTACCGTTAAAGATAGTGATGTAAAAGTTACCGATGCGGACATTTTAGACTACATGAAAAAGAACGAGAAAAAATTCAAATCAGAGGAAACTCGTGAAATTGAATACGTTTTGATTGAAGACAAACCATCGGCTAAAGATGAGGCTGAAATGAAAGCTAAAATCAATGGTTACCTTTCTGGAAGTGTGGTTTACAATAAAGAAACTGGAAAATACGATACTATTCCAAGTTTTAGAACGGCTACTAATGTGGCTGAATTTGTGAATCAAAATTCGGATAGACCTTATGATTCTACTTATGTAACTAAACAAAATTTACCAGCTGAACACGCTGATAAATTGTTTGCTTTGCCAATTGGCGAAATCTACGGACCATACATTTATGGAAATTACTACTGCCTTTCTAAAGTAATGGGTAAAAAAGCTGGAGATCAAGTTAAATCTAGTCACATCTTAATTAGTTGGGTTGGCGCTGAAAGAGCAGCACCAAAAGAAAAAAGAACTAAGGAACAAGCAAAAGTAAAAGCAGAAGGGATTTTAGCTCAAGTATTGGCTAATCCATCCATGTTTCAAATGATTGCTTTGACCAATTCTGAAGATCCATCAGTACAACAAAATGGTGGTGATATGGGCTTTATTTCTAGAGAAACAGGTTTTGCTAAAGGATATAAAGATTTCGTATTTAGTAATCCTGTTGGAAAAATTGGAATTGCTGAAACAGAATTTGGATACCATATTATCAACATTACAGATAAGCAAGATGCTATTCGTTTGGCTACACTTGCCGAAAAAATTGAGCCTTCTGAAACTACTACAAATGAGTTGTATACTAAAGCTACTCAATTTGAAATGGATGCTCAAACTAAAGATTTTGCTGCCGTTGCTAAAGCAGCTAAATTAACGGTTAACCCAGCAATCAAAGCGAAAGCAATGGACGAAGCTTTTGGTGCAGCAGGTAACCAAAGACAAATCATTAAATGGGCCTACACTAGCGATACTAAAGTTGGTGATGTGAAACGATTTGAAGTAGTTAACGTTGGTAACGTTATTGCTAAGTTGAAAAAAATCAATGAAAAAGGATTAATGACTGTGGAAGATGCTAAACCAAGTGTAGAAGGCATTATTAAAAACAAAAAGAAAGCAGAGAAAATCATGGCTAAAATGAAAGGTGCTTCGTTAGATGCTATTGCTAAAGCAAATGGGTCTACGGTTCAAAATGCTCCTGCGGCTTCTATTGAAAATGCGCTTTTAGCTAATGTTGGAATGGAACCTAAAGTGGTTGGAGCTGCGTTTGGTACTCCAGTGAATAAAGTTTCTGCTCCAATTGAAGGAAATTCGGGTGTATATGTAGTAATGACTAAATCGGTTACTAAAGCGCCAAAATTGCCTAAGTATGACGACTACGTTAACAAATTGAAAGCAGCCAACGCTCAAGCAGCTGGAAGAGTATTCCCTGCGTTGAAAAATGATGCTAAAATTGACGATAATAGATTGGAATTTTATTAATCGAATTTATATAAAAGGTTATAAAAAATCCCGCTCAATTGAGTGGGATTTTTTTATGCTTTATTGTTATAAAATCATCTCATGGTAGGGAACAACTACTTCAAAACCTCGTTCCTTAAAGTAATCGGTTGGGTTTTTTTTGGAAATAGCTAAAACAAAATCACCGCCCCAAGCTCCTAAGCTTTTAATGACGCCGTCAAAGTCTTCGAAAAGGGCTTCCTGAACGGTTTGTAGTTCGAGTACGTTGCTCATTTCTATTTCGTGTTGTTGTAGTGCGGTAGCAAACTCTTTGGGTTCAGTGGCGTTTACCACGGTTTGTGTTATTTTAGTAATGGTTTTTATGGTTTTGCCGATGTCGCCTTGCTTGTCGAGGTAGGCGGCTATGGCCGATTTGCTGCTTTGCTTGCGGTTGAGGTATACAAAGAATATATTTTTAGTAAAATCGGGATGGAAGGTAATGTTCTCTATTGTGGGTTTGTCGTTGATTAATTGGTAGATGATAGCAGTGTCGTTTTGGGCACAGGCTAGGTCGTAACCGCTGCCACCAAAACTTTTTTTAAGAAGTTCGTAGGCATCTATTTCTAACCATTGAGCCACGTTGTTGATTAGGGTAGAAGAAGTGCCTAAACCCCATAATTTGGGGAAGGTGAGTTGGGTAGTAATGTTATAGCCTTTGCCTTGGATAATGAAATTGGAATTGAGCTTGTAGGCTTCGTGTAGAATTTCAATTAAGGTATTTTTGATGTTATGGGTCACATCGTAGTTTTTCTTTTCTATGATGGAGGAAAACGGTATGGTTTCGTCAAACCAAATACTTCCGTCATAATCGTGGCTTTTCCAGTGGATGATGTTGTTGTTAGCTTCTTCGATGATGAGGTTTTGGCCAAACTTGGTAGGTAATGCTAGTGCTTTGGCGCCATCAAGTACTACATATTCGCCTGTGATGAGTAGTTTTCCGTTGCTGTAGAAGGTTTTTTTCATGATGCAGATTTGGTTCTTATAGTTGGCTGTCTAGCCCCGATTGTAGCGGTATCTTTTTGCCTGATAAGGCATAAAAATATAGCGGAAAGCGGGTATATGGATGGCAAAAATGCCCGTACATTCGCTACTGATTCTTTCTTAAGTTTTCGATTAGTTGTACTGCTGAGGCATGGGTTACGGTGTTGTTTTCAAAATGTTTGGTGATGGCTGTTCGCTCTTGTGGTGTGGCTTGGAATTGGTTGAGTATGTTGTTGAGGTGCATTTTCATATGACCTTCTTGGATGCCGGTGGTGGTTAGGGAACGCAAGGCGGCAAAGTTTTGGGCCAAACCGGTTACGGCTACGAGTTGCATGAGTTGGTGTGCCGATGGTTTTCCGAGAATTTCGAGGGCCATTTTTACCAATGGATGTAGGGTAGTGAGGCCTCCTACGGTGCCCAGGGCTAATGGAATTTCTAACCAAAAAGTAAAAATGCCGTTTTCAATTTTGGCATGCGAAAGGCTGGAGTAGCGTCCGTTTCTAGAGGCGTAGGCATGGACGCCTGCTTCTACGGCACGGAAGTCGTTTCCGGTGGCAAGCACTACAGCGTCGATTCCGTTCATGATGCCTTTGTTGTGGGTTACGGCTCTAAACGGTTCGATTTCGGCTATGTTGACAGCTTGCACAAATTTCTCGGCAAACTCTTGTGGATTTTCTATTTTCTTCTCGGCGAGGTCTGCTATTGGGCAGGACACTTCGGCACGAACAATGCAATTAGGAACGTAATTAGAAAGGATGCTCATGATGACTTGAATGTTCTTTTCGTCATTGGTGAAAGCATCGTATTGCGCCGCTTCTTGGGTGAGTGTTTTGGCAATTTGTTCTAGACACGAATTGATGAAATTGGCTCCCATGCTGTCTTTGGTTTCAAAGGTTACATGCAATTGGAAGTAATTGTTGAGCTCGTTGGTTTTGTTGCGCAATTCTATATCTAGAATACCGCCGCCTCGTTTTTGCATGTTTTTAGTGATGCTTTCGGTTGCGGTATAGCATTTGGGTTTAAGTGAGTTGAAGAAGGCTTCTAGTTTTTGAACATCGCCTTGGTAAATGAAATGCACTTGCCCAATTTTTTCGGAG
Organism: Flavobacterium sp. FG139; assembly: GCF_057809695.1. Lineage (NCBI taxonomy): Bacteria > Pseudomonadati > Bacteroidota > Flavobacteriia > Flavobacteriales > Flavobacteriaceae > Flavobacterium > Flavobacterium sp. FG139. The sequence continues at coordinate 204,758 of NZ_JBMDKL010000004.1, read as the reverse complement.
TTTAGAACGGTGGCTTTGAATCCGCCACGTGTGCTCCAGTATTTGGCCGATTTGGCTGCTGCGGCTACTACCGAACTTTCTTCGATAACCATAGGAATGGTGTGGTAGGTACCGTTAACCAAAAAGTTGGGAGCTATGCCCATCGGTAGGTAGAAGTTGGTAATGGTGTTTTCTATAAATTCGTCGTGAAGTTGTTGCAGTTGTACGTCGCTGTTCCAGTATTGTTTTAGGGTAGCGATGGCTTGGGCTGGATTGGTGAAATATTGGTCGGCAATCCAGTTGATTTTTTCTTCTTTAGTTAATTTAGAAAATCCAGATACGGCGTTGTTCATAGTTATTAGCTTATTGAAATGCAAAGATAAAGTTTATGATTTATAATTGTAAGTTTTGAATGGAGATTGTATAGGGAAAGGCAATGCCGTTTAGATCGAAATGTAAGATTTAGGTTTTTAGCCGTAGTGCCTTTGTTTTATTGTGTAGCTAGCTGTGGTGGATTTTACTCAGTGGTCTCTTTTTTTGTGTTACAAAGCATGTTAAACACTCGAAGTAAACCCGACTTTGAATAATGATTGTATAATATTTAAAAAAAACTAAGTAATTTGTAACCCAATTAATTGATGAATTTATGAAACAACTCTTTATTAATTTGCCAGTACAGGATATTGAGGCATCGATGCACTTTTATACTCAATTGGGTTTTACGATTAATCCGTTGTTTACTTTTGACAATCAGAAATGCATGGTTTGGAGTGACCAAATTTATGTGATGTTGCAAACGCTTGAGATGTTTACTTCAGGCAATAAAAAGAAATTGGCAGATGCTAAGGTTAACTCGATAGCAACATTTACATTACCCGTAGAAAGTTTGGAAAAGCTCAATGAAATAGTTGATAATGGTTTAAAAGCAGGTGGAACAGAGCCAACGACAACCCTTGACGAAGGCTTTATGCAAATACGGAATATTGAAGATTTAGACGGCCATCAATGGGGAATCATCTACTTGGATATTGACAAGTTTAAAGAAATGACTGGTAAGGAATAAATGGATTTGACTTTGAGAGGTTCAGTCACCGATTTTGACAGGCAGTAAAGGAGTGCTTCTCGATACATTTCATAAAAGCTGATCGCATTTTATGAAACACTCGAAGTGACGGAGCTTCTCGATACATTTTTTTATTTCGTTGCACAGCACAAAAAAACACTCGAAGTGATGTTGAAATGGGCTTCTGTTTTTAATGAGGTAAACTTTAAAAATTGTATTTAACACAAAAAACTGCCGTTATTTGCAAATTTTTCACTAAAATTGGAGTCGTTTTATAATCAATCAAAAAAATGAAGTCAATTAAACTTATTGCAGTATTTCTTTTAACCGGAATTTCGGTGGTAGCCCAACAAAAAATAACGGTTGAAGATATTTATACAGGAAGCTTTCGTGCCAAAGGAATGGACGAATTGCAAGCGCTAAAAAGCACCAATCAATACACGGTTCTGAATTCTGACAGAGCTACAAGATCGCAACAAATCGACTTGTACGATTATGCAACCCTAACCAAAGTAGCGACATTAATCGATTCTAAAAACAATAAAGAATTGGCAGATGGTATTGATAGCTACACCTTTAGTAATGATGAAAAATTGATCTTAATTGCCAGCAATAGCAATTCGATTTACCGCCATTCGTTTACTGCAGATTATTATTTGTATAACATTGCGACCAAAGAAATGGGCAAGTTGTTTGATCAAGTGCAAGAGCCTACTTTTTCTCCTGACGGAACTAAAATTGCGTATGCTAAAGCCAATAATTTATTTATTTATGATTTAGTGTCAAGAAAAACAACACAAATCACAACTGATGGTAAGAGAAATGCCATCATTAACGGTATTACGGATTGGGTATATGAAGAAGAATTTGCTTTTGTAAGAGCATTTGATTGGAGTGCCGACAGCAAAAAGTTGGCGTATATTCGTTTTGATGAAAGCGAAGTTCCTGAGTTTTCCATGAATATTTATAAAAAAGATTTGTATCCAACGGTAGAAACGTTCAAGTATCCGAAAGCCGGTGAGAAAAATGCGGTGGTTTCTTTGTTTGTTTATGATGTTGCAACGGCTGCTGCCAAGGATATTACTCTCGGAAATTATTCTGATTTTTATATTGCTAGAATGAAATGGACGAACGATGCGAATGTGTTGTGTGCACAAGTGTTGAATCGTCATCAAGATAATTTGGATTTGATTTTTGTAGATGGAACTACTGGTGTTGCTAAGGTGATTATGAATGAGAAAGACAACGCTTATGTAGACGTTACCGACAACTTAACTTTTTTGAAAGACAACAGCTTTATTTGGACTTCAGAGAAAGACGGTTACAATCATATTTATTTGTTTGACAAAACCGGAAAGTTGAAAAACCAAGTAACCAAAGGCAATTGGGAAGTAACATCTTATTATGGTTTTGATGAGAAAACAAAAACGGTGTACTATCAATCGACTGAAAATGGTTCTATTGTAAGAGATGTTTATAAAATCAGTTTGGATGGTAAAAAGAAGGTGAAATTGTCACAACAAGTGGGAACGAATAGCGCAACTTTTAGTCCGAATTTCGAATACTTTATCAATACCTACTCTTCTGCAACCGTGGCTCCAACCTATACATTGAATGCTTCTAAAGATGGAAAACAGGTTAAAGCTATTGTAGACAATCTTGCTTTGACAGACAAATTGAAAAAATACAATTTGCCGACTAAAGAATTCTTCGAACTGACTACCGAAAAAGGCAACAAATTGAATGCATGGATGATTAAACCAAAAGATTTTGATGCCACTAAAAAATATCCTGTTTTTATGTACCAATATTCGGGTCCGGGTTCGCAACAAGTAGCTAACGATTGGTTAGACACTAACGATTATTGGTTTATGATGTTGTCGCAACAAGGCTATATTACGGTTTGTGTAGACGGTAGAGGAACCGGTTTTAAAGGAGCCGCATTTAAAAAATGTACGCAAAAAGAATTAGGAAAATATGAAGTAGAAGATCAAATAGATGCCGCTCGAGTACTTGGAAATTATTCGTACGTAGATAAAACTAGAATTGGTATATTTGGCTGGTCGTTTGGTGGATTTATGGCGAGTAACTGTATCTTAAAAGGAGCCGATGTGTTTAAAATGGCTATTGCGGTTGCACCAGTTACCAATTGGAGATTTTATGACAGTATTTACACCGAGCGTTATATGCAAACACCGCAGGAAAATGCGAATGGTTATGATTTGAATTCGCCAATAAACTTTGCTGATAAATTGAAAGGAAATTTCCTTTTAGTTCACGGAACGGCTGATGACAATGTGCATTTTCAAAATTCGATGCAATTTATTGAAGCTTTAGTACAAGCCAATAAACAATTTGATTGGGCAGTATATCCAGATAAAAACCACGGTATTTTTGGGGGTAAAACCCGTATTCAGTTGTTTACTAAAATGACCAATTTCATAAAAGAAAAACTATAATAAACAAACTATAATTAAATTAGACTACTATGAGTGAAACTAAAGTAAATACAGGACATCCAAAAGGACTTTGGGTATTGTTCGGAACCGAAATGTGGGAACGATTTAACTTCTATGGGATGCGAGCATTGTTGGCTCTTTTCATGGTTAATTCTTTGAAATATCTTGAATCCGATTCCGCTATTTTTTACGGTGGGTTTTTAGCTTTATGCTATCTAACACCAATGTTAGGAGGTTTTGTTTCAGATAGATTTTTAGGAAACAGAAATTGTATTTTACTTGGAGGATTGTTAATGGGTATTGGCCAATTATTTTTGTTCTTTAGTGCAACCGCTTTTAGTACTAATTTAGATCTTGCTAAAACCATGATGTGGTTGGGATTGTTTATTATTATTTTTGGGAATGGATTCTTCAAGCCTAATATTTCTTCAATGGTAGGAAGTCTATATCCAAAACAAGAGAAATCTAAATTGGATACAGCGTTTACCATTTTCTATATGGGTATCAATTTAGGTGCTTTCTTAGGACAATTTATTTGCCCAATTATTGGAGATGTTAAAGTAAACGGTGTTCAAGATCCATTCGCATTCAAATGGGGATTCCTAGCTGCTTCTGGAGCTATGTTTATGGGTACTTTAGTATTCTTTTTCTTGAAAAATAAATATGTAGTAACTCCAGAAGGAAGACCTATTGGAGGATTGCCAAAGCACAATACTTCTGAAGATTTTGAAGAAGGAGAAGCGCAAAAAGCTGATTTTAAATCTTCTTCAATCTACTTAGCACTGGGTGTTTTTGTGGCTATGTTTTTTGTATTTAGATATTTACTTGTAGGTGAATTCGGTATCACTAATTTTGATATGGGTACACTTGTAAAGGGACTTATCTATCCTTTTATTTATGGTGCTGGAATTGCATTGGCAACTTTAATCGTATCGGATACTTCAATTACTAAAGTTGAAAAAGATAGAATTTTTGTAATTTATATTGTATCATTCTTCATTATTTTCTTCTGGGCTGCTTTTGAACAAGCTGGTTCATCGTTAACTTTTATTGCATCTAATCAAACAGATAGACATTTTTTCGGATGGGAAATGCCAGCTTCTATGGTGCAAATTTTTAATGGATTGTTTGTTGTGATTATGGCTGTTCCGTTTAGTATTCTTTGGGACAAATTGAGAGCTTCTGGTAAAGAACCAGTTTCTCCTTTAAAACAAGCTATAGGACTTTTCTTAATTGCAATAAGTTATTTTATTATTGCACACAATGTAAAAGATTTAGGGTCAAGCGGAATGTTGGCTGTTAAATGGTTGATTTTATTATACTTAATTCAAACTGCTGGTGAATTGTGTTTGTCTCCAATTGGACTTTCATTGGTGAGTAAATTAGCGCCTAAACGTTTCTCATCTTTATTATACGGAGTTTTCTTTATAGCTAATGCCGCTGGTTATGCCTTAGCTGGAACTTTGGGAGCAATTATGCCTGCAACCGGAGATAAATTTATTGCTGCTGAAAAGCAAAATATCGATTTGCAATCAATTTTAGATAATAAAAAAGTTGCTGATGGTCAACAATTATACGCTTTAGCTCAATTGCAAATTGCTAAAATTGATAAAGAGAAATCAGAATTATATAAACTAAATGTAGACAAAAGAATCAAAAAAATTGCTGAACTTAAAAGTCAAAAAGATTTAGCAGAAAAAAACAAAGTGCCTTTTGTTAATAATTTCAAAGCTCAAGATACTACTTTCACTAAAGCGGAATTTGATTTGATTAAAGATAAAAAAGTAATTTCTGTTGAATATCCAAAATTTGCGAGTTTTACAATTAAAAACTTATACGAATTCTTCATGGTATTTGTGGTTCTATGCGGAATTGCAGGAACAATATTAGCGTTGATTTCTCCCAAGTTGAAAAAAATGATGCACGGAGTTAATTAATCTATTTAAAATATTTTTATACCTTTCAAACCTGCAAGAAATCCTTGCAGGTTTGCCTTTTATATAAAACACAATGGAACAAAATCAAACGTTAGAACAAATTCAAAATTTTAAAGGCAAATACCCAAAACAACTGTGGTACTTGTTTTTCAGTGAAATGTGGGAACGCTTTAGTTTTTATGGTATGCGCGGTATGTTGTACTATTTTATGGTACACCAATTATTCATGAAAGATGACTTGGCTAATTTGCAATATGGCGCCACTCAAGCTTGGGTTTATGCCTTTACTTTTATCGGAGGACTATTTGCAGATAAAATTTTCGGGTTTAGAAAATCGCTTTTTTGGGGTGGTTTATTGATGATTTTGGGCAGTTTTATTCTGGCTTTTGATCCTAAACAATACTTTTTTTTAGGCGTAAGTTTTACAATTGTAGGCACTGGATTTTTCAAACCTAATATTTCGTCAATGGTAGGAAAATTATATAATGATAATGATAACAGACGAGATGCTGGTTTCTCGTTATTTTATGCAGGAGTCAATTTAGGAGCGCTTATTGGTGGCTACATATGTATTGCAGTTGGAAAAGGAGAAATGTTTGCTCGATGGATTCCAGAAAATTTGCGATGGAATTTTGCTTTTGGTTTTGCCGCTGTAGTGATGATTATTAGTTTGTTGACCTTTACTCAAACTCAAAAAAGTTTAGGGGAAATAGGTTTGTCACCTTTAATGCATCTGGAAAAAGGTAAGAGAAAATTCTATGAAATAGTTACGTATGTTGGGTCAATTTTAATCATTCCAATAATTATTGTAATGGTTTCAAATACTAAATACACCGACTATTTTATGTATGCCATTGGGCCAATTGCCATCTTATATTTAGTTTATGAAATGAGAAATTTCTCATTAGCTCAAAATAAAAAGTTAATTGCAGCATTAATATTTATGTTGTTTTCAATTGTTTTTTGGGCTTTTTTTGAACAAAGTGGCGGTTCGTTAAGTGCTTTTGCAGCAGATAATTTAAATACGACTGTTCTGGGCATTCATTTAGACCCAAATGGAGTTAATAATTCGGCAAATTCGTTGTTTGTCATCATATTTGCAGCATTAGTGGGCATGGTTTGGTTGTGGATGGCAGCCCGAAAAATAGAACCAAATACGATGATAAAATTTGGTTTATCGTTTTTATTTCTAGCGCTCGGATTTTATGTGTTTTATTATACCAAGTTTTTTGCAGATGCATCTGGAAAAACTTCTCTAGATTTATTTACCTTCGGATGGTTTGTGATTACGTTTGGAGAATTGTGTTTGTCACCTATTGGAATGAGCGCTATGACCAAACTTTCACCACAAAAAACACAGGCAGTCATCATGGGTATGTGGTTTTTGGCAAGTTCTTATGGTCAATATTTTGCAGGTTTACTTGGAGCCAATATTGCAAAAGCTTCTGAACATGCATCCAATGCAGATAAATTAATCGTATATGCAGATGGGTATAAGTTATTAGCTATTTATGCACTAATCGCTGGTGTAATTTTAATAGTAATTTCACCATTAATTAAAAAACTAATGCAGGAAGTAAAGTAACTGACAATTTTAGTTTCTGATTTTATATATATTTGTAAAAAATAAAAAAGATGAAAAAAATAATTTTAATTTTATTGTTGGTTGTCTCAGGGATGACAGCAAAAGCGCAAGAAGGATTAACTTGGTATACCGATTTAAATAAAGCTGTTGAAGCTTCACGTCAAGAGCAAAAACCTTTGTTTTTGTTTTTTACGGGTAGCGATTGGTGTGGTTGGTGCATACGTTTACAAAATGAAGTTTTTAAAACTCCAGAGTTTATCGCTTGGGCAAAAGATCACGCAATTTTAGTAGAGCTTGATTTTCCAAGAAGAACACCGCAATCGGATGAAATTAAATTGCAAAACAATCAAATGCAACAAATGTTTCGAGTGCAAGGGTATCCAACGGTATGGTTTGTAAAGCCAACAGTTGCCGATGGAAAAACAAATTTTGAACAGTTAGGCAGCACAGGTTATGTCGCTGGTGGTCCTGCTAAATGGTTGGAAGGCGCGAATTCCATTATTGCAAAATATGTCCCAGACCCAAAGCCAGAACCGGTTAAAAAAGCAAAAAAGAAAAAAGCGAAGAAAAAATAATCGTACTTACAATTTATAAAATCCCTTTTCTGCAGTGTCATGAAAAGGGATTTTTTCTTTAACACAAGTAGCTTTCCAGGTTTTAATATAGCTTTTAAAGTTGGAGGCATCAGCTACAATTTGTTCGGGTTTATGGGTTTTAAAAATACGCTCCAAGTTTATTTTTGGCGAATTGGTAAGGATGACAACATCAGGTTTTGCTTCCTGAGGATAGGTTGCCGAATTATCCAACAACAATATCTTTTTACCTTTAAAATAATAGGTATTAGTCAAGTCTTTTTTCTTGTTTACGCGGCAAAAGTTTGCCACTAAATACGATTTTAAAGCCAAATTATCGCTGGCAGTTTTCAAGATGCTGTCATTGCTGAATAGCGTTACGTTGTTGCCCAGTCTTTCTGTGATAATCGTGTTTTTCTTTTTACTAAAAACTATAAATTCAATTTTGTTTTGATTGGAATAATTGGCTTCAAAAGTCACTAATTGCAATAGTATTATCGTACATGAACTAAGAACTAATTTTTTATAAGTAGGTTTTTTTATCCAAATTATCCAACTAAAAATGAGCAGATAACAACTCCACATCATATAAGAATTAAAGGAGATATCTTTTAAAATAAAATTCTCAAACGATGCTATCCAAGCAATAGTTTTATTCAATAACCCAATGCTCCATTCTAACAAATTTAATAAGGGCATCCACACAAAATCGAATGCAGCCATTACCATAACGATAACTCCCAATCCGAGAATTAACGACATTCCTGGAAGTATAACCAAATTGGTTACAAAAAACAATCCAGGAAACTGATGAAAATAGTAAATACTCAAGGGCAGTGTTCCAATTTGGGCCGCAAAAGAAACCGTGATGATGTCCCAAAAATAGGCGGTGATTTTATATTTTGGTTTCCAAATAGCACTAAGTAGTGGCTGTAGCCATACGATAAAGAACAAGGCTATGTAACTCAATTGAAAACCAATCTCGAATAGAAATGATGGTTGGAACAGCAAAATAAGAAAAGCTGAAACGGCTAAGGTATTGTAAATGTTAATGCTTCTGCGCAAGTGCATTCCAATTGCTACAAACGAAAACATGGTAACAGAACGCACCACAGATGGTGCTAAACCAGCCAAGATTCCGAAAGCCCATAAAGATAATATTACAATGATAAGTTTTATTAATAAGGCACTTTTAGTGTTAGGAAAAGGCTTTAACAGAAAAGTGATAAAGAGTAAAATAAAGCCAACGTGCAATCCAGAAACAGACAACACATGCACAGCACCAGCGTATTGATAATCGCGAACTATTTCGGGTGAAATATCTTGTTGTTGCCCTAAAATCAGCGCTACAACAACACTCAACTCCGATTTGCTAAAGTGATTTTTTTCTAAATTTTGTATGATTTTATTTCGCAATCTACTCGCGTAATAAAAAATATTTTTGTCAATATTTGGATTTATTTTGATGTCATTGGCATCGGCATACAACTGAGCATAAATTTGTTGGTTTTCCAAATAACTACCATAATCAAATTGATTTGGGTTGTTTGGTGCTCTGTTTTTATACAATGAACCAAACACTTTAAGATGCGAGCCAATTTCGATAGTAGGTTTGGCAGTTTCTTTTCTAATATTTAGGATAATTTTTCCGTAGCTACTTTTTCCGTTCAATTGGATCATGTTGACTACATATCGATCGTTGTTTCCTGTGTTTTTGAGTTTTTCTTTAACTACAACTTCCGACGTATACTCAGCTTTATTAGCGGTTAAATGATGGATATAATGATTGGAATCTAACGTTTGATTACTGTTTGTCAAAGTAAAAATTCCAAGAAAAAAGGAAGTAGTTAACGCTAAAAAATCAAAGCTAAAACTCAATTTTATTTTAGAAATAAAGTAAGAAATTACTAAAAGAGAAAGACCAATCATAAGGCCAATTAAGGTCCATAGAAAAGGAGGATTTGTATGATGGGCAACAAAAATGCCCAATACAAAACAACCCGTAATTTTAATTAAAGGAAATTGTAATACTTTCATTATCATAAAAGTATTAAAAAAGAAACGTCCTACAAAATTATTTTTTTTGTTTGGCAGCTGTACTAAATCCAAAAGGAACATAAAGCGGACAAAAACTCACAAAACTGGTAACAGCGAAAACTGCTGCTATTACCAAGAAAACAATTCCTAGGGTTCCAGAAAGGATGCCCATAAAATATAAAACAACAATTATTGCGGCAACCATTAACCGAATCAACTTGTCGGCACTACCCATATTTTTTTTCATAATTGATAGCATTAAATTACTAATTACCATCAAAGGTAGGAGGTAATAATTGTATTTGAAGTAACAAAAGTTACATAAATCATTCAATTATTCTATTGGCTTGCGCAAATGATTTCCCGTAGTAGGGTTCTTTGGTTGAAGAAATAATTACACCCAATTGTGAGGAAGAATGTATGAACTTAATTTCATCGTCATTAACGTCAACGACTAATCCAACATGATTAATTTCGCTTTTTCCGTTGGTTTTAAAAAAGATTAAATCGCCTTTTCGAATGTCATTTTTACTGATAACCCGACCGGTTTTCGACATGTCAATCGATTTTCTTGGAAGTGAAATGTCAATTTTTTTGAAACTCATAAAAACCAATCCAGAACAATCAAATCCTTTTTTGTCGATGCCACCTGCTTTGTAAGGACTTCCAAGATTTTCACTAGCTTCTTCAATGACTTGTTTTGCTTGTCGGCTTACTTCTTTTGAACTGGTTTCTTTTTTGGAGGTTCGTATGGTTGATGTCGATTTACACGAGATCAACAACATCGAAATCAGTGCCGTGCAAAAAATGTATTTTAAAAATCTCACAGAATATCGCTTATAATTAATTTTGCTGTTTTTTCACTGGCGCCCATTCCGCCAAGTTTTTGTTCCAACTCCTCGTATTTTTTCAATAATGATTTTCGATGGTTTTGGTCTAAAATCTTAGTTAATTCAGCTTTTATTCGTTTCGGATTGCATTCGTTTTGAATCAACTCGGTTACTACTTCTTCGTCCATTATTAAATTGACTAACGAAATGTATTTTAGCGTGATGATGCGTTTGGCTATTTGATAGGAAACCCAACTTCCTTTATAACATACCACTTCGGGAACTTTAAATAGTGCCGTTTCTAGAGTTGCTGTTCCAGATGTAACCAAAGCCGCATGAGCATTTGATAATAAATCGTAGGTTTTGTTGGCTACAAATTTGATGTTTTTTCCTTTTAAAAAGGTTTCGTAAAAAGCGTATTCCTGACTTGGTGCGCCTGCAATTACAAATTGATACTCAGAAAAATCATCCACAACACTCAGCATTAAGGTCAGCATTTTAGAAATTTCTTGCTTGCGACTGCCTGGAAGTATTGCAATGATTGGTTTTTCGTCAAGATTATTTTCAGTTCTAAAAGAAACCGAATTGGAGGTGGTTCTATTGTGAATGGCATCGATTAATGGATGACCCACAAATTCCACTGGAAAATGATGTTTCTTTTCGTAAAAATCTTTTTCAAATGGCAAGATGACATACAATTTGTCAAAATCTCGTTTGATGTCTTTTATTCGACTTTCTTTCCATGCCCAAATTTGAGGTGAAATGTAATAATGCGTTTTAATACCCCTCTCTTTGGCCCATTTTGCAATACGCATATTAAATCCGGGATAATCAATAAAAATGATTACGTCTGGATGGAATTTTTCAATATCGGCTTTACAAAATTTAATGTTATTTAAAATCGTTTTCAAATTCAAAACTACTTCCGCAAATCCCATAAAAGCAAGTTCACGGTAATGTTTGACTAAAGTTCCACCAGCTTGTTGCATTAAATCGCCACCCCAAAAACGAATATCCGCATTAGCATCTTCTTGATACAACGCCTTCATCAAATTGGAACCGTGTAAATCTCCAGACGCTTCGCCGGCTATGATGTAATACTTCATATTAAATAAATAGTGTTAGTATTGCTAATGTAATGGTTGCCAGCACAACGCCGCGTGCCATTACTTCTTTGTTTTTTTTTAATAAAATGAAGAAGATAATTACGTTTAGAATGGCTCCCAACGTAATAACTTTTCCCAAAAGGCCTTCTGCTTTAATGTATTGTAGATCGGAAAAAGACCGGAACTTGGTCAAGGCCAATACGATACTAATAACTCCCAAAAATGCGGCTATAATTCCAATACAAAACCCAATTAGTACATCTGTTTTCTTCATTTTTTAGATCTAAAATTAAAATTCCCAGGTATTCAATGTTTGAATAGCGTGATGTGCTGTCAAATCGTAATGAACTGGCACAATGGAAATGTAATGATGTGCCAGTGCCCATTCGTCAGTGTCTTCGCCTTTGTCTAAGTTCACAAATTCTCCAGTAAGCCAATAGTATTCTTTGCCGAAAGGCGTAACGCGTTTGTCAAATTTTTCTTGCCACATGGCTTTGGCTTGGCGGCATATTTTTATTCCTTTGATGTCTTCGGTTTTTAATTTTGGAAAATTGACATTCAGAATCGTTCCATCAGGCAAACCATTTTCTAAAACTTGTAACGCAATTGTTTTGATAAACGGTTTGATGGGTTCAAAATCGGCATTCCAATTGTAGTCTAGTAACGAAAATCCGATGGCGGGTATGCCTTCAATTCCGGCTTCAACAGCAGCACTCATCGTACCCGAATAAATTACATTTATAGAAGAATTCGATCCATGATTTACGCCAGAAACACACAAATCGGGTTTTTGTTTTAGGATTTCGTTCACAGCCATTTTCACACAATCTACTGGTGTTCCCGAGCAACTGTATTCGGTAATAGGTGCGTTATCTGCGGAAATTTTATTCAAATGTAAGGTATTGTTGATGGTAATGGCATGTCCCATGGCACTCTGCGGACTGTCGGGTGCCACAACCACTACATCACCTATTTCACTCATAACTGCAATTAAAGCACGTATACCAGGTGCCGATATTCCGTCGTCATTGGTAATAAGAATTAAAGGTTTTTTAGACATGTGTAGCTTTGGATTAGTGTAACAAAAGTAATTATTTTGCGACTTATTCCGATACAATTTTTATAACTTTGAAACCGAACGATGGTTTTAACAAAAAATTATGCGCAACACCATTTTAATGGCATAGTTTTTTATGTATTTTAGACAAAAAATTAATGAATGCAATTCTTCAATTTATGAAAAGAAATTATAAAATAATACTAGTTGTAGTAGCACTTTCTGTTGGTTTGTGGAGTTTTATGCCAAAATCTAAAGGAAGTGATCCTGAAAAAGACAAGCTTCTGCTTGAACTTCTAACGTATGTTATAGAGAAAGGACATTACAATCCAGCGGCTATAGATGATGCTTTTTCAAAAGGGATTTATAAAGATTATGTGACGGCATTAGATCCATCAAAACGATTCTTTTTACAATCGGATATCGATGAGTTTTCCAAATATGAAACACAAATAGACGATCAAATTAAAAATAAAGACCTTACCTTTTTTGACTTGACCTATGCTCGTTTGATGAAACGCATGGACGAATGTAAAAATTATTATAAAGTAGCTCTAGAAAATCCAATTGACTACTCGGTTAATGAAGAAATCAATACCGATTATGAAAAAGCACCTTATTGTAAAAATGTAGCTGAGTTAAAGGAACGTTGGAGAAAACAAGTAAAGTTATCGACTTTAGCTTCTTTGGTGGAAAAACAAAAAATTCAGGACGATATTGTTAAAAATAAGAATAAAACGCCAGAAGAAAAATTAAAAGAGTTTAGAGCGAAACAAGGCGATAAATTAACGAAAGAGGCAGAAGATAAATTCAAAGAGAGTTTAAATAAAGCAGACAATTTTCAAATAAAACCTTACGATCAACTTGAAAAAGAAACTCGTGAAAGCACGCTTAAATCGTTAGATGACAATTTTGCTTTTATCAGTAAAGAACTAGATCGAGAAGATTGGTTTTCGGTTTATGTAAATGCCATTGCTTCGCGTTTTGATCCGCATACTTCGTATTTCGCTCCTGATGAAAAAGAGCGTTTTGATGTGAGTATGAGCGGTAAATTAGAAGGAATTGGCGCTAGACTTCAAAAGAAAAATGATTACACCGAAATTACAGAATTGATTTCGGGTGGTCCAGCTTGGAGAGAAAAAGAATTGGAATCGGGTGATATTGTATTGAAAGTAGCACAAGGCGATAAAGACCCAGTGGATGTGGTTGGAATGCGCTTGGACGATGTAGTTAAGAAGATTAAAGGACCAAAAGGAACTGAAGTTCGTTTAACCGTTAAAAAAACAGATGGTTCTATCAAAGTAATTTCGATCATCAGAGATGAGGTTGAAATTGAAGAAACCTATGCTAAATCAAGTATTGTTGAGAAAAATGGCGTGAAATACGGCATTATTTATTTGCCAAAATTCTATATCGATTTTGAAAACAAAGACAGTAGAGATGCTGGTAAAGACGTAGCTATTGAAGTAGAGCGTTTGAAAAAAGAAGGTGTTCAGGGCATCATCATGGACGTGAGGGATAATGGTGGAGGTTCGTTGAAAACAGTGGTTGATATCGGAGGTTTGTTTATCGAACAAGGTCCAATAGTACAAGTAAAATCATCTGCAGGCAGAAAAGAAGTACTAACTGATAAAGATCCAAAAGTGGAGTGGGATGGTCCATTGGTGATTATGACCAATGAATTCTCGGCTTCGGCTTCAGAGATTTTAGCAGCGGCAATGCAAGATTACAAACGTGCGGTTATCATTGGAAGCAAACAGACGTATGGTAAAGGAACTGTTCAAAATGTAATCGATTTGAATCAGTTTGTGAGAGGAAATACTTTAGGTGATTTGGGTGCTTTGAAAACAACTACTCAAAAATTTTATAGAATTAATGGTGGTTCTACGCAGTTGGAAGGTGTTAAAAGTGATATTGTGATGCCTGATAGTTATGCTTATCTAAAAATGGGTGAAAAAGATGTAGACAATGCTATGCCTTGGGATAAAATTGATGCTGCGGATTATAAGTTGTGGGACAAACAACAAAATTTTGATTTGGCCATTGCAAATAGCAGAAAACGAATTGAAAATAACTCTCAAATGAAATTGATTGATGAAAATGCAAAATGGCGTCAAGAACGAAATGAAGAGAATGTGTACAGTCTTCAAATTGACAAATTTAAACAAGAGCAAAAGCAATTAGAGGATACTAACAAAAAATACAAATCGATTGCAGATTATAGTAATACTTTAAAATTCAAATCGCTGGCGTATGAAGAAGATCAAATGAAAAAAGATGTTACGCTTAAAGAAAAACGTGACAGATGGCACGAAAGTTTGTCTAAAGATATTTATGTTGAAGAAGCCATTCATGTATTGGATGATTTACAAAATGGTGCTCCCAAAAAAGAATTAAGTACCAAACTGAAAAAAGAAAAAGCAATTAAATCATAAATAAAAAAGGCTCCAAATATTGGAGCCTTTTTTATTAGTTTAATTTTTTCAATTTCTTTTGCGCTTTTTCTAAGTCTTCTTGCGCTTCTTTTATTTTTAGTTGTTGTTTAGTAATATCAACATTTCCTTTTTCAATCTCTACAGGTGAAAGCTTTCCTTTAGATTTGGCTTTTTCAAATTTAGCCTGCATCTTCTCTAAATTCTTGGTTTCTTTTTCAATTTTATTTTGATATTTTTCTACATCTTCTTGAGCATTTTTAATTCGTTTTTGTTCTTTTTCAAACTTCTTTTGTTCTTTTTCAAGTTTGTTTTGCTCTTTTTCAACTCTTTTGGCATCTTTCTCTGCTTGTTCTATTTTCTCAGCAGCCGCTTCTTGTTGTTTTAACGCCTGCTTTTGCTGTTTTAATTGCTGTTCTAAAAGTTCTTTTTCATTAGACTTTTGTTGTTCCAAATCGATTGCTGGAGTTTTTGAAGAATCTTTTACAATAGTTTCCTGAGCGTAATAATTGTGAAAACTAAAAAGTAGGATTGTCGACAGGATTATTTTCATTTTCATGATTGTTGATTTTAGGGTTATTATTATTAAATAAAGAAATTTTAATGAACTATAAAATTAACTAAAAATCAACTAGAAATAAAGAACTTTATTGTCTAATTTTTTCTACAGTATTTTCTTAATGTAGTTTGAATGAAGGATTACCACTCATTTACTTTGTTGGCATCCATTTTTAGGAAGATAAAAAGCAATATAGTAAAGCCCCAAAGTCCGGACCCTCCATAAGAAAAGAAGGGTAGTGGTACGCCAATAGTAGGAAAGACGCCAACAACCATGGCGATATTTACAAAGAAGTGAATGAACAAAATACCAGCAGCACAATAACCATAAACCCTACTGAACTTAGTTTTTTGCCGTTCGGCTAAATACACAATTCTTAAAATTAAAGCTACAAATAGACCAATTACAAATACAGAGCCTAAAAACCCCCATTCTTCACCAACGGTAGTAAAAATGTAATCGGTATGTTGTTCGGGAACGAATCCACCTTTAGTTTGCGTCCCTTCCAAGTATCCTTTCCCAAACCAGCCACCAGAACCAATAGCTATTTCCGATTGATTGGTGTTGTATCCGATGCCTTTCATATCAACTTCTTTTCCCAAAAGAATATTGAATCGATCTCTGTGATGTTGCTTAAAAACGTTGTTGAAGACATAATTTACCGAGAAGGAAAATCCTGAAATAATGATCAGCATAATCAAACTAGCAATGATGTTTCGGTCCACTAGTCGACTTCTAAAGTAATTGATAACAAGTACTATTGCGGTCAATCCAATTACGATAAATGGATTATTGGTTGCCAAAGTCAATACAAATAAAATGATTGCGATGAAACCTGTCATCAGGTACCAGCCTGGTAAACCTTCTCTAAAAAGCACCACAAAGAAAATACTGTATATTAAAGCACTTCCTGGATCGGGTTGTGGTAGAATAAGCATTACAGGAAGAAAAATTACTATAAGGGCTTGTATTTGACGATTCACATCTTTCAAATTTACTTGCACATCACTCAAGTATTTTGAGATGGCTAAGGCGGTGGCTGCTTTTGCAAATTCTGAAGGTTGTAGTGTAAAACTCCCAAATCCGTACCAACAGCGTTGGCCTGCTATTGTTTTTCCAAAAATGAATAGTCCTGCCAATGATAGTAGTGATATGGCAAAGATGATTATGGAATATTTTTCGTAGAATTTTGCTTCCACTGAAACCACAATAAAGATGATCGGAATTGTTAGTAAGATGAATAGAAATTGTTTCCCATAGATTTGCGTAAAATCAAAAATTGAGGATTCTCCGGTTACAGTTGATAATGACGAAGAATAAATGTTCAACCAACCCATTACGACCAACGTAATGTATATGGCAACACTTATCCAGTCAATATTGCTTGTTATACTTTGATTTCTCATTTTTTGGCTACTATTGTTTTTTAATAGTGTCTTTTTTTACTTCTTTTTTGGGTTTGGTACCATTTATAGAATCTTTACGGTTCTTCACTTTTGCCAAACTATCTTTGAGTTTGTTGTTAATGATTGAGATGCTATCTTGGTGTTTTTTTGGGTACAATTTACTATACTGATCTTTCAAACTGCCTTCCAGCATTCGTTTTTCAAAATCGACACGGGTAATTTTACGTTTTAAATATTTTTCAATCATTAACGTTGTAATTGGACCAGCCCATCGTTTACCCCAATATCCATTTTCAACAAATACAGCAATGGCAATTTTGGGATTGTCTTTTGGAGCGAATGCCACAAAAATTGAGTGATCTTGAAGCTTTACACGTTTTCCGTTTACTTTCAAATAGTTTTCGGCGGTACCTGTTTTTCCACAGATGTCAATTCCAGCAACTCCAAGTCCAAAGGCAGTACCTTTATTGTATACATCAAACATTCCGCTGATAACGGGTTCAAAATATTTTCGATCAATTGTTGTAACGTGTTTGGTTCTAAATTTTTTATCTAAAACTTCACCTTTAATTTTTTTAACGATATGAGGTGTATAATAATAACCTCGATTGGCAACGGTTGCCATTAAGTTAGCTAACTGAATGGGGGTCATCAACACCTCTCCTTGTCCAATTGCATTGGATACAATAGTTTTTCCATCCCAATTCCAACCAGGATAAATCTTTTTATAGGTTTTTGAAGTAGGAATCTTTCCTCTTTTTCCAATTGGTAGATCATAGCCCATAAAATCACCTAAGCCAAAACTTTTTAGGTGATTACTCCATTTATCTACAGCATAGGAATGGTTGTTGTATTTGTTGATGGTTTTAATGTATACATTACCAAAATAGGTGTTACACGATTCATAAATACCATTATGCAATTGCATTGGACCACCATGACAGTGACATTTCATAAATCGTCCTCTGGCATAACTAAAACCATGATGACAAACAAATGTGGTGTTTTCGTCGATAACACCTTCTTGAAGCGCTACTAATGCGGTTAAGATTTTAAACGGAGAGCCTGGAGGATATTCTGCTAAAAGGCCTCTGTCGTATAACGGTTTTGCAATAGAATCGTTGTGTAAAAGGGTGTAATTTTTCGATCTTTTTCTCCCAACAAGCAAGGCTGGATTGTAGTCTGGTGCACTTACAAGTGCTAAAATTTCTCCTGTTTTAGGCTCAATAGCAACAATTCCACCCCATTTGTTGACCATTAATTCTTCTCCATATTTTTGAAGTTCACTGTCAATCGTTAAGGTTAAATCATCACCTTGTTTTGATAAAGTATCGTATTTTCCTTCTTTATAGGAGCCTATTTCACGATTAAATTTATCTTTTAAAATGTATTTAACCCCTTTCTGACCTCTTAAAAAAGTTTCGTAACTCTCTTCAATTCCTTGTCGACCAATTAAATCTCCACCCACATAATAAGGGTTTTTCTTTACAATTTTTTCGTTTACTTGCGTAATGAATCCAAAAACATTGGCACCATAGTCAACTTGGTAATCTCTCAACGAACGTTTTTGAATGTAGAAACCACTAAATTTTCTAATTTTTTCTTGAAATGCTGCATATTCTACTTTGTTTAATTGAGGAAGAAAAACAGAAGGTAGCATCGGACTGTAAACTTTTGCTTTTTTCATTTTTTCATTGAAAAACTCCTCAGATATATCTAGTAATGAGCAAAATTCGGCAACATTCATTTCTTTTTCTTTAACATCTTTTGGGATTACCATAATGTCATAAGAAGGCTGATTGGCGATTAAAAGTTTACCATATCGATCATAAACGTAACCTCTTTCAGGGTAGTCATATTTAATTTTGATGGCGTTGTTTTCCGACTTTAATTTGAAGGAATCATCTATAATTTGTAAATAAAAGAGACGTATCAACAACAAAGATGCTGTGATAATAACAATAGCTGGGAGCAATGCTTTTCTCATCGTTTACTTGGCTTGATTAAGTAAATTATTAAGATACAAATTATAATAGTAAAAAGAGTACTGACAATGGTTCTTAAAATGATATCCCACAGGAATTCAAAGGTAAATACTTCTAAAACAAATAGTGATAAATGATGAATAATTACCGCTAAAAGGATGAAAGAAAATCGTTCTGGAGTTAATACGTCGTTCAATCGAACCGTTTGATATTCGTAGCTTAGTCCAAACGAAAATTTGAACAGTGAGGGTCTAAAGTAGGCCAGCATCAAACAAGCTGCGGCATGAACACCTCCTGAATTGCAAAACAAATCCATGGTCAATCCTAAAAAAAAGCTGGCTGCCAACAATCCGTATTTATTGCCGTTTACAGGGTAAAGGATGATGAATAAAATGTAGGGAAACGGATTTATATATCCCAAAAAATTAAAATTATTGAAAATAATCACTTGTGCTGCAAGCAGCAAAATGAATCGGGCGATATTATATAACATGGCACTATTCATTCTTTTGGTTCTTTTTTTCTAAATTTAAAATTTCGTCTCTATCCTTATTTTTAATGATGTAAACATGGCCTAAACTAGTCATGTCATTAAATAATTTTACATCAATAGTGTAAAAATTCGTTTGGTTGTCGATGTAAATTTTGTCTATTGTTCCAATGCCAATATTTTCTGGAAAAATCGTAGATTGTGCTCCGGTCACAATGGTATCACCTTTTCGAACTGAGGCTAATCTAGGAACGTCAACCAACTGAACAAAGCCAGTGTTTTTGCCATTCCAAGTTAATGATCCAATATGGTTGGATTTTTTAATTTTAGCATTAATAGGTGATTCGGTATTAAGAATACTCAAAACCGTACAATAATTGGCTGAAGTATTTTCAACAACGCCCACAATTCCCAAACTATTAATAACGCCCATTTCGGGTTTAACGCCTTGCTTGTAACCAGTATTAAGTGTTAAAAAGTTTACTTGATTGCTATAAGAGTTCTTGATAACTTTAGAAATGATAATATCAATTTTCTTAACGCCTTTGATAGAATCTAAATTCGGAACTTTAGTGGTGTCTTTGATATTGAACAACAAACTTTTTAAACGCGCATTTTCTTTAGCGAGTTCTTCGTTTTGTATTTTTAAATTAAAATAACCCTCGACATTGCTCGTCATTTGATAGACGCCACCAGTAAAGAAATTAGCAGAACTAATGATTTTGCTTTTGTGGTACGAATGCGACTGAACGGTTAGCAATAAGGCTATTACCATAAGCAGCAAAAACAGCATACGATAGCTGTTTTTAAATATAAAATTAAATATTTGCTGCATCTTTTAAGTGTTCAGTGTTCGAAGAAATCAGTGTTCAGTATTTTATTTTAAAAATACGTTATTTGATCAGTATGCTTCTGAATTTTGGGATGTTTTTCAATGCCATTCCAGTTCCTCTTACAACGGCTTTCAACGGATCTTCAGCAATATAAACTGGTAAATCTGTTTTTAATGAAATACGTTTGTCTAAACCACGAAGCATCGATCCACCACCAGCTAGATAAATACCAGTATTATAAATATCAGCTGCTAATTCAGGAGGAGTTTGAGATAATGTTTCCATTACTGCATCTTCAATACGTTGGATTGATTTGTCTAGCGCTTTAGCAATTTCTCTATAAGAAACTTCCACTTGTTTTGGCTTACCGGTAAGTAAATCTCTACCTTGAACCGACATATCGTCTGGTGGAGTATCAAGAGCATCTGTAGCAGCTCCGACTTGAATTTTAATTTTCTCAGCGGTAGTCTCTCCCACAAACAAATTGTGTTGCGTTCTCATATAATAGATGATGTCGTTTGTAAAAACGTCACCGGCAATTTTAACCGATTTATCACATACAATTCCACCAAGTGCAATTACAGCGATTTCTGTTGTTCCACCACCAATATCTACAATCATGTTTCCTTTTGGTTGCATAATGTCGATGCCAATACCAATTGCTGCTGCCATTGGTTCGTGAATTAAGTAGACTTCTTTACCGTTCACACGTTCACAACTTTCTTTTACCGCACGCATTTCTACTTCTGTAATTCCAGACGGAATACAAACGACCATACGCAAAGCTGGAGTGAACATTTTTTTCTTTAAAGCTGGGATGCTTTTGATAAACATGCTAATCATCTTTTCAGACGCATCAAAATCGGCAATAACTCCGTCTTTCAATGGTCGTATGGTTTTGATGTTTTCATGAGTTTTACCCTGCATCATGTTGGCTTCTTTACCAACCGCGATGATTTTTCCAGATACTCTGTCTCTGGCAACAATAGAAGGGCTGTCAATTACAACTTTGTCGTTGTGAATGATTAGCGTGTTAGCGGTACCAAGGTCAATCGCTATATCCTCGGTCATGAAATCAAAAAATCCCATACTTAATAAAAGGGTTTTAGTTTGTTATAAAAATTTTAAGCCTACAAAAATAATAAAAATACTGTTGGTATTGTGTTTTTATTCGGAAAAACAAAAACAATAAACGTGTTCTTTTTTAATGTTTAAAATGACGTGTTCCTGTAAAGACCATTGCTACATTATTTTCGTTGCAATAGTTAATACTCAACTCGTCTTTTATCGAGCCGCCTGGCTGAATAACAGCCGTGATTCCGGCGTGATGTGCAATCTCTACGCAATCCGGAAACGGAAAAAAAGCATCACTTGCCATCACAGCTCCATGTAAATCAAATCCAAAAGTTTCTGCTTTTTCAATTGCTTGTTTTAAGGCATCGACTCTCGAGGTTTGTCCCGTTCCAGAAGCGACTAAAGTGCCATTTTTGGCAAAAACAATCGTGTTTGATTTGGTGTTTTTACAAATTTTAGAAGCAAATAATAAATCGTCTATTTCTTGTTCGGTTGGAACTGTAGTGGTAACGTTTTTTAGATGCTCTTTAGTATCGGTGATGTTGTTTTTATCTTGCACCAACAATCCATTCAAACAAGTTCTTACTTGGCGTTGAGGTAAAGGTACATCATTTATAACCAATATGATTCGGTTCTTTTTTTCTTGTAAAATATTTAACGCTTCAGCATCATAACTTGGTGCAATAACCACTTCACAGAATAGGGAATTGATTTCGTTTGCTGTAGTAGTGTCTATGTGACCGTTCGCCATCAAAACCCCACCAAATGCTGAAGTTGGGTCGCAAGCCAAAGCAGCAACATAAGCTTCTCTCATGGTTTTTCTTGTCGCCAATCCACAAGCATTATTGTGTTTTAAAATGGCAAATGTTGGATCATTATCTTTAAATTCGGCAATCAAATTCACAGCGGCATCAACATCTAACAAATTGTTGTACGACAATTCTTTTCCGTGTAATTTGGTAAACATGGCGTCAAAATCACCAAAGAAAAATCCTTTTTGGTGTGGATTTTCTCCATAACGAAGTACTTGACCGTTGGCAATACTTTCTTTGTAATACGTAGCTTCGGTATTGAAATAATTGAAGATAGCGGTATCATAATTGGAAGAAACATGAAACGCTCTAGTCGCTAAATATTTTCGTTGTGCTAAAGTTGTTGCTCCGTTTCCTTCGGTAATCATTCCTAAAAACAATTCGTATTCAGCTACAGAAGGAACAATTACGGTGTCTTTAAAATTCTTAGCCGCAGCACGAATTAATGAAATTCCACCGATGTCAATTTTTTCAATAACATCAGCTTCATTGGCTCCAGAAGCCACCGTTTTTTCAAACGGATATAAATCCACAATCACCAAGTCGATTTGTGGAATGTCAAATTGTTTCATTTGTTCCACATCGGTTGGGTTGTCTTGACGGTTCAAGATGCCACCGAAAATTTTAGGATGTAAGGTTTTTACTCTGCCGCCAAGAATTTCTGGAAAAGCGGTGATGTCTTCTACAGGAACTACTGGAATGCCTAGATTTTTAATAAATTCTTCAGTTCCGCCAGTCGAATAAATAGTGGCGTTTTGTTGGTGAAGTTGTCTCACGATGGGCTCCAAACCGGTTTTATCAAATACCGAAATTAGAGCAGATTGAATGGTTTTTGTAGTGCTCATTGTAGTTGTGTTGTTAAGCACGCAAAAGTAGTTTTTTTTAATCTGATTTCATTTCAGATTTTGGAAAATATTTTAACAATAGTGGAAGTTTTTTTACAACGTGTCAGTAGGCATTTTTGTATGCCATGTTCCTGCTTTTCGTTGCAATCTTGTTTCATTTTTATAAAATAAAACAAGGATTTTCACTGCAATCAGGGTTAGGGAGTAAATTGTATTGAATTTCTGTAACAATTCCATCATTCTATTTACTAATATCTTAAATTTGACAGAGAAAATACATCCAACATGCTTGTTTACCTTCGATTATTGAGTGAAAGTTTCGGCTTTGCAATGAATGCTTTGCGAAATAACAAGTTGCGTACCTTACTTTCGCTTCTTGGTGTAACCATTGGGATATTTTCTATTATTGCGGTGCTTGCAGCTGTCGATTCATTAGATAGAAAAATCAAAAAAGATTTAAGTAGTTTAGATAAAAACACCATTTATTTATTCAAAGGTAGTTTTGGACCATCTCAAGTGCCTAGATGGAAGCGTGAACAATTTCCGGAGGTAAAATATACCGAATACGAATATTTAAAAAGTGCGCTACCTGAAGCACAAGAAATGGGGTACCAACTTTTTGTGAAGAGTGAAATTATTAAATACGATACCAAATCGGTTAGTAGTGTCAATGTAGTTCCAGTATCACACGAGTTTATTGATATTCAAGGATTAGAGTTTGCCGAAGGACGTTTTTACAACGAATCGGAAGCCAATTCGGGTGCTGCCGTTGCGGTTATTGGCGATCAATTGGCAACCAGTCTTTTTGAAAATGTAGATCCAATTGGCAAGCAAGTGCGCTTATATGGGCAGCGTTTTACCGTTATTGGTGTGTTGAAAAAACAAGGTGCTGGGATGTTTGGTGACAGTAATGATACCTCGGTTTTTATACCAGTAAATTTTTTAAGAAGAATGTATGGCGATAATAACGATTCGATGACACCTGTAATCATTATCAAGCCTCAAAAAGGAATTGATATGGAAGCTTTTAAAGCTGAAATTTCTCAAAAATTACGTGCTTTTCGCGGAGTTAAAACAGGTGAAATAGATAATTTCTTTATCAATGTACTTTCGGGATTCACCGATTTATTAGATGGTATTATTGCCAATATGAATTTTGGAGGTTGGATTATTGCTGGATTTTCGTTGCTCGTTGGTGGATTTGGAGTGGCAAATATCATGTTTGTTTCGGTAAAAGAACGCACCAACTTAATCGGAATTCAAAAATCGTTGGGTGCTAAGAACCGATTTATATTGTTCCAGTTTTTGTTTGAAGCCGTAATTCTATGTTTGATTGGCGGCTTGATTGGAATCTTCTTGGTTTGGATTATTGCCATGGGCTTAACCAAACTGCTGGAGTTTGACTTTGTATTGAGTTTTAGTAATATTATACTGGGCTCTGGATTGGCGATTGCAATTGGCTTAATTTCGGGTATTTTACCTGCGATTTCTGCTGCAAAACTGGATCCAGTAGAAGCCATTCGTAGTGGGATGTAATTTTTTAAGTACGAAATTAGAAGTACAAAGAATGAAGTTTTTAATAGAGCTATATAAAAAAAACACAAAGCAATTGCTTTGTGTTTTTTTTTTGTTTTATGTGATTTGAATTTTTATCTAATTTCTTGATTCAAGATTAAGTCAAGGTATAAATTGATTTTATCTTTCAATTCTTTTCTTTGTGAAATAAAATCTAAAAATCCGTGTTCTAATAAAAACTCAGAGGTTTGGAATCCTTCTGGTAAATCTTTCCCGGTGGTATCTCGCACCACTCTTGGTCCTGCAAAAGCAATTAAAGCTCCAGGTTCGGCAATATTAATATCACCTAACATGGCGTAAGAAGCGGTTGTTCCACCTGTTGTTGGATCGGTACATAATGAAATATACGGAATTTTAGCTTCGGCAAGTTGCGCTAATTTGGCAGATGTTTTAGCCAATTGCATCAATGAATAGGCGGCTTCCATCATACGAGCACCACCCGATTTTGAAATCATTACAAAAGGTACATTGTTTTTAATAGAATAATCAATACCGCGAGCAATTTTTTCACCTACAACAGCTCCCATCGAACCTCCGATAAAAGCAAAATCCATACAACAAACTACTAAATCTTTTCCTTTAGATTTTCCAACACCAGTACGAACCGCATCTTTCAATTTGGTTTTGTCCATCACGTCTTTCAATCGATCAGAATATTTTTTAGTATCCACAAAGTTCAAAGGGTCTTTAGACGTCATTTTGGCGTCCAATTCTTTAAATTCGTTGTTGTCAAATAAGATTTCGAAATATTCTTTACTGCCAATTTTAACGTGAAAACCGTCTTCTGGGCTCACCCATAGATTGCGTTCCAATTCTTCTTGGTCAATAATTTTTCCGGTAGGTGATTTGTACCAAAGTCCTTTTGGAACATCTTTTTTATCTTCTGTTGGAGTAGTAATTCCTTTTTCTGTTCTTTTAAACCAAGCCATAGTTTATAATTATGAATTATAAATTATGAATTATGAATTAAGTCAATTTCGTAATTCGTAATTCGTAATTTTTATAATGTGTTTACGTTGTTTAAGTCAGCAAATGCTTGCTCTAATCTTGAGTTGAAAGTAACTTCACCTTCGCGAACCCATTTTCTTGGATCGTAGTGTTTTTTGTTTGGAGCATCGGCACCAGTTGGATTTCCAATTTGAGTTTTCAAATAGTCAATATTGTTAACCATGTAATCGCGAATTCCTTCGGTAAATGCAAATTGTAAATCGGTATCGATGTTCATTTTAATTACACCATAAGAGATAGCTTCTTTAATTTCTTCTGCTGTAGAACCTGAACCTCCATGAAACACAAAATCAACTGGGTTTTTTTCAAGGTTGTGTTTTTTCTGAATATAATCTTGAGAATCCCTAAGTATTGTTGGTGTTAATTTTACGTTTCCTGGTTTGTATACACCGTGAACGTTTCCAAATGCTGCTGCAATGGTAAAACGCGGACTAACTTTCATTAATTCTGAGTAAGCATAATCAACATCTTCAGGAGTAGAATATAATTCCGAATGGTCAACATTAGAATTATCAACACCATCTTCTTCACCGCCTGTAATTCCTAATTCAATTTCTAATGTCATTCCCATTTTGCTCATTCTTGCTAAATAGGTTTTACAGATTTCAATGTTTTCATGCATTGGTTCTTCCGACAAGTCAATCATGTGAGAAGAAAACAACGATTTACCAGTTTCTGCAAAATGTTTTTCAGAAGCATCTAACAAACCGTCAATCCAAGGTAATAATTTTTTAGCACAGTGGTCCGTATGTAGAATTACGGTTGCGCCGTATGCTTCTGCTAAAGTATGAATATGTTTTGCTCCAGCAATGGCACCAAGAATAGCCGATTTTTCACCAGCATTTGATAAGCCTTTTCCAGCATTAAATTGCGCTCCACCATTTGAAAACTGAATGATTACTGGTGCATTTAATTTAGCAGCAGTTTCTAAAACACCATTTATGGTGCTAGAACCCGTTACGTTTACTGCAGGAAGTGCAAATCCTTTTTCCTTTGCATAAGCAAATATCGCTTGAACTTCATCTCCGGTTGCAACTCCTGGTTTAATGTTATGTGACATCTTCTAGTTATGTTTTTTGGTTAAGTGTACAAAAGTAATAATTTCTAAAATTAGAACGGATAATTTATCCCAATATTTAATACGGCTTGTGATAAATTGATTTCTTTCAGCCATTTTTCAGCATTTGGCTTGGCTGGATTATACGTTTTAAATCCAAGGTCGAAACGAACTACAAATAGCCCTTGGTCGTATCGAAGTCCGAAACCACTTCCCACAGCAATATCTTTTAATGATTTTAATCCGTTAAAGGTATAAGCCTCATCGGTAACGTTGTCAAAGACGTTCCAAATATTTCCGGCGTCGGCAAAAAAGGCACCGTTAAATTTTCCGGAAAGATTGAATCGAAGCTCGGCATTCATCGATAATTTCATATTAGCTTCGTTAAAATCGTTTAATCCACCGCTTCTTCCAGGTCCTAAACTGTAGGGTTGCCAAGCTCTATTGTCGTTGGAACCACCCGAAAAATAACTTCGTGAAAACGGAATACTTTTCGAATTGCCATACGGTACTGCCATTCCAGCAAAACCTCTAACCGCAACGACTTTTTTGCCCGACAATGACCAGTGTTTGATGTACTCAAATTCGCCTTTCAAATATTGTGAATACTCCACTTGGAAAAATGTGTTGGCACCGCCTTGTTTGTCTAATTGCTTAGAAGCTCTAGCCAAGATAGAAAGTAAATTTCCTGCCGATTCTACTTTGGTTTTGAACGAATAAAAATTATTGTCTAATAATCCTTTGCTAGTGGTTTTGGAATAACTAAAACTGGATGCAAAAATTAAATTATTTTCGGTCAATCGTTGACGTCGTTCTTCAATGCTTCGAATGGTTTTTAAATCTTGTTCAGTAATATTGAGCGAAGTAGTTCCTAAAGCCGCATTTATAAATGCATTGGTGCCGCTTTCAATGATTAAATGATTATCGCTAAAACTAGAAGGACTGGTAGTGCTAAAATTGTAATTATTAGCCAAAACATCTAAGGCATTATACGACGATTGATAGATGTTAAAATAGTTTCCAGTATTTACATTTTTTACAAATTGGATATTAAATAAATCATAGCGTATAGTAATGTTTTTTTTCGGAGTCCAATTGTATGAAAAAGTACTGGTGAAATTTTGTTTGTCCAATCCGATGTTTCTTTGTTTGGCAAAACCAACGCTTAATGAAGTAGACGGAATCATGCTTTTTGGAATGATTTTATCAGTATTGAATGGGAAAAAGATTCTAGGAAAATTCAATCGAGCGTCCACTCCAATTTCTGAAATATTGAAAAAATTATTATTTGGGTTAGACAATGCTCTCGACGCACCCACATTGCCTCTAAAACCAACATCAAATGTTTCGGCGCCATTAAAAACATTTCGAATTCCCAGCGAAGCATTTCCAGAAATACCAAAATCCTGAATGGTCGAGTGCGTGAAATCTACAGCCGGATGAAAGGTGTATTTTTTTCTCGGCGTTAAATATACATTGGCAATTAAAGCACTATCATCTTTTGGATCAATTTGATATTGAATGGTTGGATAATTAAACACTTTTAAATTACTTAAATAACGTGTTGTAAGTATCGAATTATTGTCAGAAAACCAACTGCCTTTGGTGATAAAAACCGCATCGGTTATGGCTTTTGGGCGGTACTTTAATTTTTTTTCACTGTACAAAAAGAAGTCTTTGTATTGCAGACTGTCTTTTATTTTAACATCATTTTTGCTGCTAGATTGATCGGTAAACAAATTGACTCTGCTAATTTTATACAATTTAAACGGAGCTGTTTTGGCCGTGTCATTTTCACGATAAGCAAAGTCTTTAATAATCAAAGTAACATTTACTTTTTTGCCAGTATTTATTGTATCTAGCGAATAGGTAATGTAGTTTTGTTGGAATAAATAAGCGCCGTTATTTCTAAATTCAGAAGTGATTCTGCTTCTTTCGTTGTTCAAATTTTCGGTATCGTATTGTTTGCCCGATTTGATAATCGAATTATTTTTTCTAATTTGATATAACGAATCCAATGCCGGAGTAGCAATTTTTGTTTTAATGCTGTCAACTATATAAGAATTATTTAATTTAACATTGTATTTTACATCAATTCGTTTGAGCGCTGTCGTGTCTTTAGTATAAGAAGCCTTAACGTCAAAGTAACCTTTGTTATAGTAATAAGCCTCTAATCTTCTAAGGGATTTTTTTGTGCTTAAAGAGTCAAAAATAACTGGAGCTTCACCTGTTTTCATTAAAAAATTACTCCAGCCCGACACTAAGAACGATTTCCCCAATCGCTGTACTTGTTTTTCGGAAAGTAGTTTCGCTAATCGAGCGTGTCTTTTCGGATTCTTTTTCAGCCATTTTGCATAAGAAGTATCGGCATTTTTTTTGGCTAAATTGTATAAGTTTAAACGGAGACGGTATTTAATTAAAGGCAGCGAACTGTTGGGTTTTTGATACAATTGATAAAAAACATTTTCGTCTTTGGTTGATTTGTCATCAATGGAGATTTCGTTTTTCATCAATAGACGCTTTCCGTCTGGAACACGTTTGGTTACATTACAGGAAACAATTATAAGTCCTATTAAAATAAATAATGATATTTTTGCAATGTGTTTTCTCAATGGGTTCGAAATTTAATTCAAAAGTACATTTTTTTATGCTTAGTAAAAACCAAATAAAGCTAATTACGAGTTTACAGCAAAAAAAATTCCGACAAATTAACAAATTGTTTCTAGCAGAAGGTGTAAAAGTGATTCAAGAGCTGTTACAATCCAATTTCGAGTTGGAACATTTGTATGTAACGGAGCCGCTTTTTGAGACCATAAAGACATCCCAAAAGACCATTATTTCTGAAGCCGACTTAAAAAAAATATCGTGTCTTTCAACTCCAAATAATTGTTTGGCGTTGTTTAAGATTCCATATCAAAAACCAACGTCTTCTAAAGGGTTGATTGTGGCTTTAGACGATGTTCGCGATCCAGGAAATTTAGGAACTATTATTAGACTTTGTGATTGGTTTGGTGTGGAACAAATCATTTGCAGCGAACAAACCGTAGATGTATTTAATCCTAAAGTAGTGCAGGCAACTATGGGTTCTATTTCTAGAGTAACGATTTCGTATTTGGATTTAGAAAATTATATTAAAACCGCTAAGATTCCAGTTTTTGGTGCTTTTATGGATGGTAAAAACGTGTATCAAGAAACGTTACCTCAAGAAAGTGTTTTAATTTTAGGCAATGAAGCCAATGGTATTTCCGAAAAACTTGAGCGATTGATTTCCAAAAGGTTATCGATTCCTAGATTTGGTCATTTGCAACAAACTGAAAGTTTGAATGTAGCCACTGCCACTGCAATTTTCCTGAGTGAATTTAAACGAAATTCTTAGTGGAAGGTAAAGTTTACAAATATTCCACGTGATTTCATGGAGCCAATATTACCAGTCCAAGGGCTATCCGGATTGTTATCGCGAATTAATTCATCATTCAATCCAAAAACGCCTCGGATGGATGGTGAAAATTTGAAATATTCCAGATATAAATCAATTCCAAATCCCAATTCGTAGTTTTGTGTCCAAGGCTTTACTCGAAAACGTTGTTGGTAATTGTCGTCAATCGATTTAGAATTACTGGCTAAGTTTAAAGTAGCCGAAAAACCACCAACTAAGTACGGTCTTACATTTCCAATTCTTTTAGACGAAAATTTTAATAATAAAGGAAAGTCAATGTAGGTAGAGCGTACTTCGCGTTCTCGGTCTATTTGTCTTGTAAGTTCCGTGTATACTAGGTTTCTTTGGGTGTAGTACAATCCGGGTTCAAAACGTAAATTGATGTATTCGTGCAGTCGTAAATCACCAACCAATCCAACATTAAAACCAGTGCTTGTTTTTGAGATGATGTCTGCGTTTGGCGGATTAATGTAATCAAACTTGAAGTCGTAGGTGTTAAATCCTAAATAATAGCCCCAATAAACTCGTTGCTTGTCAAAGTTTTCCAAATTGATGATCGGATCTCTTGAGAAAATTCCTTTTGTTTGAGCAACACTTTGTAGGCTCAAAAGGAGTATGATAAAATAAAAAAGTTTCTTCATTTTTAGTAGTAACAACGAAGTGTTATTTTTTTGATGCTGAATAAATGGTTGCAACGCCAAATGTTTGTGGCATGGCAACTACATCTATAAACCCAATTTTTCTCAAAATATTGTTTAACGTTTCTCCATACGGAAAAACAGAAGCGGATTCTGATAAATAACCGTAAGCAACGTTGTCTTTCGAGAAAAGTTTGCCAATGATAGGCAAAATATTTTTAGTATAAAAACGATAGCCTTGTTTGAACGGTGTTTTTTCTGGAACTGAAGTTTCTAAAATCACAAAAATTCCGTTTGGTTTTAGCACTCTTAAAATTTCCGAAAGCCCTTTTTCTAGGGTTTCAAAATTTCTAATTCCGAAGGAAACCGTAATGGCATCAAAATGATTGTCTGGAAAAGGCATGTTTTCAGAATCACCAATCACCATGTCGATGATATGATCTAGTTTTTTGTCTGCTATTTTCTTGATGCCTACTTCTAGCATCCCAGCAGAAATATCCAATCCTATGATTTTTTTGGCTTTGGTTTTGGTCATTAAAATGGCTAAATCGCCTGTGCCAGTAGCAATATCAAGTATGTTTTCTGGATTTTTGTCAGCTACTAATTTCAATACTTTTTTACGCCATTTTACGTCAATTCCAAAGGATATCACACGGTTCAAGCCATCGTAGTTGCCCGAAATGGTATCAAACATTTGAGTAACTTGTTCTTTTTTACCTAAAGAGGAATCTTTATATGGAGTAACGTTTTTTGACATTTTTACAGCATTTTTTGAGCGTACAAAAGTACAAATAATAAAATTTGAAACACCAATAAACAAATGCCAAATTCTAATTAACAAATTTTAAACTTTTACAAAGGTTTGAAACGTAAAATCGAAATTGTGTTTTTCGTCTTGAGCATGTTTTTCTTCAAAGATAAGTTTCCAATCGCTAAGATTTATTTCCGGGAAAAAAGCATCTGCTTCAAAGTTAGCATGAACTCTCGTAAGTTCAATTTTATCAGCAAAATCAATGGATTGGTTGTAGATATCAGCACCACCAATAATAAAAACTTCTTCCTCTTTTGGGCAAACTTTAATAGCATCTTCAATAGAATTGACCACGATGCAACCTTCAAAAGCATAGTCTTTTTGGCGTGTGATAATCACATGGGTACGGTTGGGCAAAGGTTTCGGAAAGCTTTCAAAAGTCTTTCTACCCATAATAATGTAATGGTCAGAAGTAATTTGCTTGAATCTTTTAAAATCATCGGGTAAATGCCAAACCAATTGGTTGTCTTTACCAAGAGCATTGTTTTCGGCCGCAGCCGCGATAAGAGTAATCATTAAATATTTTTTTTATTGTCAACTTCGTTTTTAAGTTGTTCGATTTTTTTTCCTTGCATAGTCATGAGACGATTAATTTGCTCACGTTCCCAATTTTTATTCATAAAACTATCGGTAATAAACACCTTAATGAAGTGCAAAATAAAGATAAAACACCAAGCGGTGATGGCCCAGATGTACCAATTAGTTGGTTCTCCAACATTCAGCCATTTGTTAATTATAAAAATAAAAATGCTTCCTAAAAAAAACAAAACAAAATGAAAATAGAGCCCTTTTTTTTGTTTGATTCTTTTTCGTGCATATTCATACATTTCATGTTGATCGTTATTCATGTGGCGAAAATTTGAATTTAAAGGTACAATTTTTTTTAAAATTACGAAATTTTCAATTGGATATAATTTAATGTGAAAACGTTTTCTTATTTTTAATTTTATAATTAACCGACTAAAAATTAAGAATATAGATTTTATTTCTGCACAAAATTAATAAAACAATAATTCTTTAGGGTGCTTGTAAAACGTTGCTTTTTATTGCTTTACTTTGCTTCATTAATCTATAAATGAATTAGTTATGTCAATTAAGAAACAAGTTATAAAAACAAAACCGGTTGTTAAAGTTACCTTTTCAGTCGATGCAAAAGAAGCAACTACCGCTGCAGTAGTAGGAGATTTTAATAATTGGAATCCATCAGAAGGGGAGTTGTCAAAATTAAAAAACGGAACTTTTAAAGCCGCTTTCGATTTACCAAAAGACCATTCGTTTGAATTCAAATATCTTGTTGATGGTACGTATGTAAACGAACCAGAAGCAGACAGTTACCGTTGGAATGAATATGCTAATGCTGAAAACAGCGTTTTAGAAGTATAATTATAAGTTTAGTTTGTTTGTATGAAAATCCGTTTGACCTTTATAGTCGAGCGGATTTTTTTATATGCTGCAATCTAATGAAATTGGTATATTGTAGGAACATCTAACGCGTCTTCCTCTTTGTAAAGCAGGATTCCAATCGTCATATAGAGATAAAACTCTAATGGCTTCTTCGTCTAGTCCATAGCCTAGTCCTTTTATAACTTTGATGTCTGTTATTTTACCTTCTTTGTCTACGATAAAAGACAATAATATTTTTCCTTTCACTTTATTTTTATAGGCTGAATTGGTAGGTGAAAATTTTTTACCAATGAATTTGTAGAAATGCTCCATTCCTTTTTTAGGTTCTGGTCTTATTTCTAAACTTGTATATTCATTTTTTATTCCGTTTTCTTCAGTGCTTACACCTGAAATTAGTTCGCCATCAGCATAAGTTTCTTCATAAGTAAAAGATGATTTACTAGATTTTCCTGCCCATTTTCCGTCTTTATAACCTTCTTTATAGTTGCCTTTTTCTTCAAAAAACTCATCCACAGCTTCTACATAACCATTGCCGTTGGTAACGGTTTGTTCTCCTTTTTTATTCCAATAATTAATCATTTTATGGTACTTCGCATTGTTCCAAGGCAAGTCAAAATAGAGGCTTTCTTCTCTAAGGTTTCCGTTTTCATACCAGGTAAAAGACTTTCCAATGGGTTTGTTATCTACATAAGTAATAAGGCTTTGCTTGTTGCCATTAGCATAATAATAAATACTTTCACCATTTAATTTTTCGGCATTTTTATCCGTATAAGAAAAGCTACTTAGCAGTTGGTTTTTGTTGTTGTAAGTGGATAAAGTATAGCTCTCTATTTCTGGATTGACTTTTTTGAATACTTTATATCTAAAAAAAGTTTCTTTAGTTGCAGGATTTCCCAAAGAGTCAAGATACTTGATGGCAGATTCGCTGTCTTGAGCTAATGCTATTTTAGAAAGAAATAGAAGCAAGAATACTAGTTTTGTTTTCATATATTACGAATGATTTTTTATATAATTGACTAAAGCTTGTTCGATGTTTTCCATCGATTTTACGGATACCATTAAACTGTTTATTTTTTGTTTTTCAACTTCAGAATTTGCTTTTTCATTATACCAATTGCCTTGTCCTTTAAAGGTTTGCTTTTCCCAAGTTACAATTTCTTTTTTTGAAATCGGATTCCATATTACACTATCAAAGGTGTTGTCGACGGTGACTTTATAATCAATAATTTTGTTTTTGACCGTTATCGGAATTATAAATTCGGACCAACTGTGATTGTTGTCGGTAATCACTTTTCCTTTCAAATTTAGTGTTTTTAAAAGGCAAACAAAAGCCATTTCTCTTTCACTACACCATCCAAAAGTAGAAAATTTATCGCAATTTGGAGCGGTATACAATGGTTTTTCACTCAAAAGCTCACTCAAAAATAAGTAGGGTGTTCGGTCGATATCGGCGTATGATTTGTATTTAGAAAAAGCCGCAGGAGATTTTACCGTGTTCAATTTTTGATTGGTATTGAGTGCCGTAATTTCATATCTCGGATTGGGGTTGATCCAATGCCAAAAATAAGGAATGTTTAAAATGTCACCTCGTGAACCATTTGAGGCGTTTTTGCTGGTAAAGAGTTTGTGAAGTATTTCAATAGTGTAAAATTGTTGCTTTATCACAGTGTCCTCTGTAGGTAAGTTATTCTCAGAACAAAAAGACTTATAAGTCGTGTTGTCTGTTGATGCAAAATCTTTGTAGTGATTTTGAATCAATTGTTTAAAGAAAAGTGGCGCGCTTGTTTCTGTATAAGAAGAGGTTTTTGCCTGAAAAGGAGTGGTATCTTCAGAAACGATCTTTTTGCATGCCCAAAAAGGCAATAGCAAAACAAATAGGTAAGTATATTTCATGAAAGAGTTTCTTTTCATAAACGAAAAAAATAGAAAATTCTTATTCAAAGAAACAACTGTAAATTATACCGCTACAATTCCTTTAATATGCGGATGCGGATCGTAACCTTCTAAAGTGAAATCGTCAAAAGTGAAGTCGAAAATGTTTTTTACATTCGGATTCAAGATCATTTTTGGTAATGGTTTTGGCTCACGCGATAGTTGCAATTCGACTTGCTCAATATGATTGTTGTAAATGTGTGCATCACCAAAAGTATGAATAAATTCGCCTACTTGTAATTCGCAAACTTGTGCGATCATCATCGTAAATAAGGCATACGAAGCAATATTGAAAGGAACACCAAGAAAAATATCGGCGCTTCTTTGGTACAGTTGACACGATAATTTTCCGTCGGCTACATAAAACTGAAAAAAGGCATGACATGGTGGTAAAGCTGCTTTTCCATTAGCCACATTTTCTGAAAAAGATTTGGAAGTATCAGGTAAAACAGATGGATTCCATGCCGAAACCAACATTCTTCTGCTGTTGGGGTTGTTTTTTAAGGTATCTATTAATTCGGTAATTTGGTCGATTTCTTCGCTGTTCCAATTGCGCCATTGGTGGCCGTAAACCGGACCCAAATCGCCATTTTCATCAGCCCATTCGTCCCAAATTTTAACACCGTTTTCTTTTAAATACCCAATGTTAGTATCGCCTTTTAAAAACCAAAGCAATTCGTATATAATCGATTTTAGATGTAATTTTTTAGTAGTTACCATCGGGAAACCTTCCGATAAATCAAAACGCATTTGGTAACCAAATACACTTTTGGTTCCGGTTCCGGTGCGGTCACCTTTTTGAGTTCCGTTTTCTAAAACGTGCTTTACTAAATCGTGGTATTGTTTCATTTTTTGTTGATTTGGTTGTTTGGTTATTTGTTAATTCGAATAACCAAATTAACGAACATCCGAATTAACTTTTATGATTCTCTTTTCGAAATTTCGTCTCTAATGCGAGCTGCTTTTTCATAATCTTCGTCTTGAACAGCACCTTCCAGTAAATCGTGCAATTCGGATAAACTGAATTTTTTATACGTGTTTTCGGAATTTGTATCGTCGTTTTCTAAACCAAAAGTTTCGGGTGTTGAAAGTACGCCTTCATCTTCTGGATTTGAATTTTCAAGATCGGCAGGGTTGGCATTTAAGTATATTCCGGCTTTGTCAAGAATGTTTTTGTAAGTAAAAATAGGCGCTTGAAAACGCAATGCTAAAGCAATCGCATCGGAAGTTCTAGCGTCAATTATTTCTTCAATTTTGTCTCTTTCGCAGATGATACTGGAGTAGAAAACACCATCCACCAATTTATGGATAATGACTTGTTTGACTACAATGTCAAATCGGTCGGCAAAACTTTTAAATAAATCGTGTGTTAGTGGACGTGGTGGCTTAATTTCTTTTTCTAAGGCAATGGCAATAGATTGTGCTTCAAAAGCTCCAATGACAATAGGTAATTTTCGTTCGCCATCTACTTCATTCAAAATTAGAGCATAGGCGCCATTTTGTGTTTGACTGTAGGATATTCCTTTTATGGTTAATTTTACTAAACTCATTTAGATTTTAGATTTCAAATATTAGATTTTAGACTTCTGAATTGAGATAAACGTTCTTCTAAAAACTGATTTTTATTCAATTCAGTTTGCCAACTAGCCCTGATAGTAGCGGTATCTTTTACACCTGTCAGGTTTTAGAAACCTGACAGGTGTAAAAATTTAGCGGATAGCAGGAATTGCGACTGCAAAGTAACGAAAAAGATTCGCTTCTAAAAATAAAAAAATAAGCTACCTGAAAATAATTTCGGATAGCTTATTGTGTTTGATTTTGATTTATTTTTAGCTGTTATTAGCTTTAAATTCTTTCAATTTTTGAGTCAATCTTGGAATGATGTCGAAGGCATCGCCTACAATTCCGTAATCGGCTACTTTAAAGAAAGGTGCTTCAGCATCAGTATTGATGACTAATTTTACTTTAGAAGAGTTGATTCCGGCGATGTGTTGAATAGCACCCGAAATTCCCACAGCAATGTATAAATTAGTAGCTACTGGTTTTCCAGTTTGACCCACGTGCTCGCTGTGAGGACGCCATCCTAAATCGGAAACCGGTTTAGAACACGCAGTTGCTGCTCCAAGTACAGAAGCCAATTCTTCCAGCATTCCCCAGTTTTCTGGGCCTTTCAATCCGCGACCGCCAGATACTACAATATCGGCATCGGCAATCGTTACTTTTCCTGATGCTTTTTCTACCGATTCTACTTTTACATTGAAATCGGCATCGTTTAAACTAGGTACAAAATCTTCTTCGGCTAATGAGGCATTGTTTTCTACTAATCCGAAAGAATTTTTAGCCAATGACAATACTTTAATGTCTGTAGCTATTTCTGTGATATTGAATGCTTTGTTAGAAAATGCATTTCTTTTTACTTGAAAAGGTGTAGTAGAAACCGGTAATCCAACTACATTAGAAGCAAATCCTGCCTCTAAACTTACGGATACGAATGGTGCTAAATACAAACTATCGGTTGTTGAAGAAAGCACAATTACTTTAGAACCTTCTTTTTGAGCGGCTTGTTTAACTACATCGGCATAGGCTTTGGCGTTGAAATTGGCTAACTTGTCGTTGGTTACTTTCAATACTCTATCAACACCATATTTAGATAGTTCGGAAACATTTCCTGCGTTAACAGTTACTGCTGTTACAGTTGTACCAAGAGATTCGGCAACTTTTTTTGCATAAGACGCTAATTCGAAAGCTACTTTCTTAAATTTTCCGTCTGCTGATTCTGCGTATATTAATAATGACATAATAAATTAGGATTAAGGATGTTTTATTAAGGATTTTGAGCAAGGAGTTCGTGTTTAGGATTAAAACCTAATTCCTGAATCCTAATTCTTAAATTACTTTTGCTTCGTTGTGTAAGGCATTTACCAAACCGTCTAAATCGTCTGGAGCAAATAATTTTACTGCCGATTTTGGAGCAGGTTTTTCAAATTTTACCGCTTTCGTATTGTTGTTGGCCGCTACCGGTTCCAAAACAGTTAGTACTTTGGTTCGTGCCGTCATGATACCACGCATGTTAGGAATACGAAGGTCTTTTTCTTCTACCAATCCTTTTTGTCCACCAATAACTAATGGAAGTGCTGCCGAAATAATTTCTTTACCACCATCGATTTCTCTTGCTGCTTTGGCAGAAGAACCGTCAATGGTTAATTCGGTACACGAATTTACGAAGTTGTAATTTAACAATCCAGCCAACATTCCAGGAACCATTCCGCCATTATAATCTAACGATTCTTTTCCGCAAATGATTAAGTCGTAGCCACCATTTTTTGCTACTTCAGCCAATTGTTTGGCAACAAAGAAACCGTCGGTAGGAGCAGCATTAATACGAATAGCTTCGTTAGCACCAATGGCTAATGCTTTTCTTAACGTTGGTTCGGTATCGGCGCCACCCACATTGACAACAGTTACATTGGCTGCTTGTTGTTCTTGAAACCAAATGGCTCGGGTTAAGCCAAATTCGTCGTTGGGATTGATAACATACTGTACTCCGTTGGTGTCGAATTCTGAATCGCCGTTTACGAAGTTGATTTTTGAAGTAGTATCAGGCACATGGCTGATGCAAACTAGTATTTTCATTATAGGTGTGATTAAAAATTTTCTGAGTGTAAAAGTATAAAATATATTTCTAATTTTTATATGCGCGCATAATATTTTTTTAAAAAAATGCAGTATTATATCGATTTCGCTGTTGATTTTGAAGTACAGTAACGAATATGCCGAAGTATAATTTCGAAAAATAGTCAATAAACAATCTGTTAAGGTATGTTTGGGACTAAATTTAGTATTTCTGATTTAAAGCGAAGAAGCATTTGAATTTTTGTAAAAGTGCATTTTTTCTATAAAAGTATCCATGTCACATTTTTGGTTTGTTTTGATTTCTTCAATAATAGGCTCAGAAGAAGTGTCTGTTTTTATAACCAAAAAATAATCGTAATAAAAATTTACTTTAGAAAGTAACATACCAATTATGCCTATTGTAAAAAGAATGTAGAAATCTATAAAGAAACTTGTGATGATGAAAAAAAGTGCTCCTGTTATTAAAAAAAATTCTGTTTTGCCACTTGGGATGTAGAAATAGTTAATTGCCTTGATGTGGCTGGTTTTGATGACATGATTATTGATTGTAACCTCATCATCATTAATGGTTCCGATACAGTTTTTATAAATCATAGTAATACTTGCTTTTACAAATTTACGTTAAAATTTAAGTTGCGGATGTTATAAAAAAAGTTAATTTTAAGGAGTGTATTTACGATTAAAGAAGTTGTGATTTCTTCTTTTAATTGGAATTGATTTTTAAATTGGGTGCAATGATAAAACAATTTCTCTAGTATTATATCGATTTCGTTAAAAACAATTTCTTTTTTTTGCTAAAACAATTTATAAAATCACCTCAAAAAATATTTTTATCATTTTTAATTTTTACTTTTGCTATCCAAAATTGACATTAAGAAATTCTATACATGAGAACAATACAATTTAGAGAAGCAATTGCCGAAGCGATGAGTGAAGAAATGCGTCGCGATGAATCCGTATATTTAATGGGAGAAGAAGTAGCCGAATACAATGGTGCTTACAAAGCTTCTAAAGGAATGTTGGATGAATTTGGACCAAAACGTGTAATCGATACTCCAATTGCCGAATTAGGTTTTGCTGGAATAGCTGTAGGTTCAGCCATGAACGGATGTCGTCCTATTGTGGAGTACATGACGTTCAATTTTTCATTAGTAGGAATTGACCAAATTATTAATAACGCTGCTAAAATGCGTCAAATGTCGGCGGGACAATTTCCAATGCCGATGGTTTTTCGTGGGCCAACAGCTTCTGCTGGACAATTAGGAGCAACACATTCACAAGCTTTTGAAAATTGGTTTGCTAACACTCCAGGATTGAAAGTGGTAGTTCCATCTACTGTTTATGATGCTAAAGGTTTATTAAAGGCAGCTATTCGTGATAATGACCCAGTTATTTTCATGGAATCAGAACAAATGTATGGTGATAAAGGCGAAGTGCCAGATGGAGAATACATCATTCCGTTAGGTGTTGCCGATATCAAAAGAGAAGGTATTGATGTAACAATAGTGTCTTTCGGAAAAATCATCAAAGAAGCATTTATTGCGGCTGACGAATTGGCTGCAGCAGGTATTTCTTGTGAAATCATCGACTTGAGAACCGTACGTCCAATGGATTATGACGCGATTATCAATTCGGTTAAAAAAACCAATCGTTTAGTAGTTCTTGAAGAGGCTTGGCCATTTGCCAGTGTAGCTTCAGAAATTACTTATATGGTTCAAGACAAAGCTTTCGATTTTCTAGATGCTCCGGTACAAAGAATCACAACCGCTGATACGCCTGCACCGTATTCACCAACCTTATTAAAAGAATGGTTGCCAAATGCAGCAGATGTTGTTAAAGCTGTTAAAAAAGTTATGTACAAATAATATAATCCACTATATTTGAGGCTTCATCAGAGACTATTTGATGAAGCTTTTTTTTTGCTTGCTATGAAGAAAATACTTTTTTACCTTTTTACAGTTGGATTGATCAACACTGCTTTGGCGCAAACTAAAGTCAGTGGCGTTGTTATTGATAAAAATAATCAGCCAGTATCGTATGCGAATATTGTTTTTAAAGGTTCAAATGAAGGAACTGTAAGTGACGAAAATGGTAAATTTTATTTGGAATCGGCAAAAACGTATACCACAATTGTAGTCGCTTTTGTAGGGTATGTAAATAAAGAAGTCGATTTAGAGAAGCCTGTAACCTACAATATGAAAGTGCTTCTTAATGCAGAAGAAGTGCTTAAAGAAGTGATTATTTATAAAGGTAAAACGTCTAAAAAAAACAATCCAGCTTTAGATATTCTTCGAAAGATATGGGAGCGAAAACGCAAAAACGGATTGCGAATGTTCAGTCAATACCAATATGAAAAATACGAAAAAGTAGAATTTGATTTGAACACCATCGACAGTGCTTTTATGAAAAGTAAAGTCTTTAAAGGAATGGAGTTTGTATTCAAAAAAGTCGATACTTCTAAAGTTACAGGCAAAACCTACTTACCCATCTTCATCAACGAATCGATGTATGATGTGTATGGAGACAATAAAATCAAGAAAGAAAAATCGATATTAAAAGCCAATAAAAACTCGGGTTTGGGTAATGGTGACGGCGTGAATACGTTTATCAAAGATTTGTATAACGACTACAATATTTACAACAATCACTTGAATTTTTTCGATAAAAGTTTTACCAGTCCATTATCTACAACGGGTATTGACGTGTATAATTACGTGCTAAGCGACAGTGCTTTTGTAGATAAAAAATGGTGTTACAACATTGTATTTTACCCAAGAAGAAAAAACGAGTTGACTTTTAAAGGTGATTTTTGGGTAAACGACTCGACTTTTGCCATCAAAACCATCAATATGGCGGTGTCTAAAAGCGCCAATATTAACTGGGTGAAAGACATTTATATCGAACAAGAATTTGATGTGGTAAATGATTCGGTGTTTCTTTTAACACGAGATTACATGATGTCTGATTTTGCCTTGAATAAAAAAGAAGAGTCCAAAGGGGTTTATGGAAAACGAACCACATTATTCCGGAATCATAAATTTGATGAAGTAAAACCCGATAAGTTTTATAAAGAAGAAGTCAATTTTATTGATAATTCGGTCTTCACCAAATCGGATGATTATTGGGAGCAAAACCGATTTGAAAAACTCAATAAAGATGAGGTTGGCGTTTACAAGCTCTTAGACACCCTCAAAACCGTCAAGAAATTCAAGCAGATGTACAGTTTGGTCACCATATTGGGCAGCGGCTACATACAAAAAGGAAACATTGATTACGGACCGATATTTTCAGCTTTTGGATACAATGTAGTAGAGGGTTGGCGTCTCAGAGTAGGCGGTAGGACCTATTTCGGACCCAATGATAAATGGCGTTTGCAAGGGTATACGGCTTACGGATTTGACGATAATAAATTCAAATATGGCTTGTCGGGTAAATGGATGATTGATACCAAAAACAGAATTATCATTACTGCCGGAAACCGAAGAGATGTTGAACAAATAGGAGCGAGTTTAACCACAACCAACGATGTGTTGGGAAGAAGTTTTGCTTCTTCAAGCGTGTTCAGTTCGGGTACCAATGGGAAATTAACCAACATCAATTTATCAACCGCTTCTATCGAAATTGAACCGGTTAAAAATTTAATTTTTCAAACTGGATTTTCGTATAGAACTTTAGAATCGGCATCGCCAACGTTTAGTTTAGATTATTATGCTGATGATACGTATACCACCACTAAAAGTGCTGTAAAACAATCGGAAGTCAATTTGCAAGTAGAGTATACACCCAATAAAAAAACGGTAGGTTACGGTGTGGAACGCTTGAGTGTGGATAGTCCCTACAGTCGATTTTTTATCAACTACAGCCAAGGTTTTAAAGGTTTAATG
This sequence comes from Flavobacterium sp. FG139, assembly GCF_057809695.1. Lineage (NCBI taxonomy): Bacteria > Pseudomonadati > Bacteroidota > Flavobacteriia > Flavobacteriales > Flavobacteriaceae > Flavobacterium > Flavobacterium sp. FG139. The sequence goes on along the minus strand of NZ_JBMDKL010000004.1, from coordinate 162,319 downwards.
AATAGTGATTTTGATTACAGCAAAATTCAATTGTATTATAAGCAACCCATTTTAATTGGGCCATTAGGCAGAACTAATTTAACGATGGAGTTAGGGAAAACTTTCGGACAAGTACCACTTGGATTAATGAGTGTTATTCCCGGAAATCAAACCTATTTTATCATCGGAAATACGTTCAGTAATTTGAATTTCTACGAATTTGTAACCGATCGATATGCAACACTGCAATGGGAACACAATTTTCAAGGAAGACTGTTGTCTAGAATTCCGTTAATGCGAAAATTAAATTGGAGAGAAATTATTGGAGCACGTACCGTTTATGGTGATATTTCTAATGAAAATATGCTGCTTAACGCTTCGGGATTACAATATAAAGCGCCAACAACTCCGTATTGGGAATACAGTGTAGGTATTGGAAATATCTTCAAAGTGTTCCGAATCGATGCCAGTTGGAGAGGCAATTACAGAGACATGCCGGGCACTAATAATTTCACTATTAAAGGCGAATTCGGATTCTATTTCTAATCGAATTTTCTTCTATGCAAGAAGCTATTCACTACTTATCGGCTAAAGATGAGACCCTAAAATTCATTCTTGAAAATTTTGGCAATCCCATAATCCAAAAACGAGAAGAAGGATTTGCTTCCATGTGCCACATCATTTTAGAACAACAGGTTTCTATTGCTTCTGCCAAAGCGTGTTATGTCAAATTGGAAAATCATTTCGGAAAAATTACTCCAAAAAACATCTTATATGCAACAGATCTCGAACTTAGAAATTGTGGTGTTTCTCGCCAGAAGATAATTTACCTCAAAGATTTAGCGGCTAAAGTGCTTTCCAAAGAAATTGTTTTTGAAAGCTTTTCATCCAAATCAGAAACGCAAATCCGTAACGAGCTTATTGCCATAAAAGGCGTCGGAAATTGGAGTATTGAAGTCTATTTAATGTTTTGTTTACAATCACCCGATATTATTCCTTTAGGAGATATTGCCATTAAAAACACCTTAAAGGAATTGTATCAATGCCAAACACAAGAGCAAATGGCTTTACTTTCAGATAATTGGAAGCCTTTTAGAACAGTTGCTTCCTACGTTATTTGGCATTATTATCTGGTAAAACGCAACAAAATAAAAATGCAAAATTAATATACATTTCTATGGCGTTTTTCGATAATTATTTACCTTTGCACTCGTTAAAAAAATAATAAAAAAAATGACAGCAGATAAAGTGCAAACGTTTGATGTTTTGGTAGAAATTCCAAGAGGTAGCCGAAACAAATATGAGTATGATTTTGAGTTAAAAAGAATGCGATTTGACCGAATGTTATTTTCGTCAATGATGTATCCGGCAGATTACGGATTTATTCCAGAAACTTTAGCGTTAGATGGTGACCCATTAGATGTTTTAATATTAGTTACCAAACCAACGTTCCCAGGTTGTGTTATCGAAGTAAAGCCAATAGGTGTTTTCCACATGGCGGATGATAAAGGACCCGATGAAAAAGTAATTTGTGTTCCTGTATCCGACCCAAATTGGAATAGCCTAGAAGATTTGTCAGATATTCATCCACACCTTCTTAAAGAGATTGAACATTTTTTCGAAGTGTACAAAGATTTAGAAAAGAAGCAAGTCGATGTGCAAGGTTGGGGTGATGTTACAGAAGCCCGACGAATCATTAAAGAATGTGTAGATCGATTCGATGCCATAGAAAATAAACCGAAAGGCCTTTTCAGTATAAAATAATCAAAAAAGCAATACTCTTATTAAAGTATTGCTTTTTTATTTATTTCTGTTTTGCTACATTTACAAAATATTAACAAAAACCAAATTTATATTTTTATGGATTCATCAATGATTTATGTGCCAATAGTCATGGCATTAATTGGATTAGCTTTTATGGCAATCAAAAGATCTTGGGTTTTAAAACAAGATGCCGGAGACGGTAAAATGAAAGAGATTTCAGATTACATCTACGAGGGTGCCTTAGCGTTCCTAAAAGCAGAATACAGATTACTAGCAATTTTTGTGGTTATAGCAAGTGCTGTTTTAGCAGGTATTACGTTTATACCAGGTGTTAAAACGGATATTTTAATTGTTGTAGCTTTCATTTTCGGAGCTTTCTTTTCAGCTTTAGCTGGAAATATGGGGATGAAAATTGCGACTAAAACGAATGTAAGAACCACGCAAGCAGCTCGTACTAGTTTGCCTCAAGCACTAAAAGTGTCTTTTGGAGGTGGAACTGTAATGGGTCTAGGAGTTGCTGGTTTAGCCGTTTTAGGATTAACCGGATTTTTTATCGTTTTCTATACCATCTTCATGAAAGGCGCTTGGACGAATACTGAAGATATGACTAAAGTACTCGAAACACTTGCTGGTTTCTCATTAGGTGCCGAGTCAATTGCCTTGTTTGCACGTGTAGGTGGTGGTATTTATACCAAAGCAGCCGATGTGGGTGCCGACTTAGTAGGTAAAGTAGAAGCTGGTATTCCAGAAGATGATCCGCGTAATCCTGCTACCATTGCCGATAACGTAGGAGATAATGTAGGTGACGTTGCGGGTATGGGCGCCGATTTATTTGGTTCGTATGTAGCAACTGTTTTGGCGGCGATGGTACTTGGAAATTATGTGATTAAAGATATGGGTGGCAACCTTAAAGATGCTTTTGGTGGAATCGGACCCATCTTATTACCAATGTCAATTGCAGGTTTCGGAATTTTATTCTCGATCATCGGAACCATGTTAGTTAAAATTTCAAGTGATGATGCTAAAGAAGCACAAGTACAAAAAGCATTAAATATCGGAAACTGGGTTTCTATCATTTTAACTGCCGTAGCTTGTTTCTTCTTGGTAAAATATATGTTACCACAAACCATGAACATGGAGTTCTTCGGAGAAGGATTAAAAGAAATCTCATCGATGCGTGTGTTTTATGCTACTTTAATTGGATTAATTGTGGGTGGTGCTATTTCATCAGTAACCGAATATTACACAGGATTGGGTACAAAACCAGTTTTGGCTATTGTACAAAAATCATCTACAGGTGCCGGAACTAATGTAATCGCTGGTTTAGCTACCGGTATGATTTCAACCTTCCCAACAGTATTATTGTTTGCAGGTGCTATTTGGGCATCCTATGCCTTTGCTGGTTTCTATGGTGTGGCTTTAGCGGCTTCGGCGATGATGGCTACAACGGCAATGCAATTGGCAATTGACGCTTTTGGACCAATTTCTGATAACGCAGGCGGTATTGCAGAAATGAGTGAATTACCAAAAGAAGTACGTACACGTACTGACATCTTGGATTCAGTGGGTAACACTACGGCTGCTACTGGAAAAGGATTTGCTATTGCTTCTGCAGCGTTAACCTCATTAGCGTTGTTTGCGGCTTATGTAACCTTTACAGGAATTGATGGTATCAACATCTTCAAAGCGCCTGTATTAGCGATGTTGTTTGTGGGTGGAATGATTCCGGTTGTGTTTTCGGCTTTGGCGATGAACTCGGTAGGTAAAGCGGCCATGGATATGGTATACGAAGTACGTCGTCAGTTCAAAGAAATTCCAGGAATTATGGAAGGAACGGGCAAACCAGAATATGGTAAATGTGTAGAAATTTCTACTAAAGCAGCATTACGCGAAATGATGTTGCCTGGCGTTTTAACTATAGGTTTCCCAATTGCGATTGTATTATTAGGTAAATTGGTGTATGGAAGCAACAACCAATTAATCGCCGAAATGTTAGGTGGTTATATGGCAGGAGTAACTGTATCAGGTGTGCTTTGGGCAGTGTTCCAAAATAACGCTGGTGGTGCATGGGATAATGCTAAAAAATCATTCGAAGCAGGTGTTGAAATCAACGGCGAAATGACCTACAAAGGTTCTGATGCACACAAAGCTGCGGTAACCGGTGATACTGTTGGAGATCCATTTAAAGATACGTCTGGACCATCAATGAATATCTTAATCAAATTAACGTGTTTGATTGGTTTAGTAATCGCGCCAATCTTAGGAAACGGTTCAGCTCCAGAAGGAGGAAAAATGATGAAATGCACCATCGAAATGAAATCTAACTGTTCAGAAGATATGGGCGGTTGCGACATGGATAAATGTGCTAACATGACCAAAGAAGAATGTGCTAAAATGTGCGACAGTCTTAAATGTACTCCAGAACAAAAAGAAATGTGCTTGTCTCATTATGATGCTAACGGAAAATTTGTAGCACCAAAGGAATGTGAAGGCGACATGAAAAAAGATTGTTGTGCTAAAAAAGAAATGACTTCAACCGAAGGCAAAGACGTTAGAGTAGAAATCACAAACACCAACGGAAAAGCTAAAGCAACGGTTACAACAACAGTAGGAGGTAAATCTACTTCTCAAACTTTTGAAGGAACTGAAGCCGAAGTAAAAGCTAAAGTAGAAGCCTTAAAATAATAGTGCTTACAGTATAGTATAAAGCCTCACGAAAGTGAGGCTTTTTTATTGTTTTTTTATGTAAATTTAGCCAATCATAAATAACCAATAGATGTTTAAAAAAGGGCTTTTTTTGCTGGTATTAATGGTCAATGTTGTTTTTTCGCAAAACGAATTGCCTCTCATTCCGAAACCTCAATCGATTCAAACTGAAAAGGGTTCTTTTGTCATAACTAAAGAAACGGTAATTCAAGCCGATAAAAAAACATTCGAAGCCAATTACCTAAAAGCACAAATCAAAGAAATCACAGGGTTGGACTTGCCAATTCTACCAGTTTCCAATGCCAATTCCAAGATTGCACTAAGTTTTGTCGTTGAATCTATTGTGAGTACTGCTAGCAATCAGTATCATTTGGATATTACAACTAAAAAAGTAAGTATTCAAGCTGAGTCTGATGAAGGATTTTTCTACGGAATTCAAACATTTTTACAATTAATTCCATCCAATTCAAAAACTCAAATTAAAGTCCCTTGTTTAAAAATTGACGATGAGCCCAAATACGCTTGGCGCGGCATGCACCTCGATTGCGCGCGTCATTTCTTCCCAAAAGAGTTCGTCAAAAAATACATCGATTATTTAGCCATGTATAAATTCAATACCTTTCATTGGCACTTAACCGACGATCAAGGATGGCGTATCGAAATCAAAAAATACCCAAAACTCACCGAAATTGGAGCTTGGCGCAACGGCTCGATGGTAGGGCATTACAACGATCAAACCTATGATGATAAACGTTACGGCGGATTTTATACCCAAGATGACATCAAAGAAATTGTAGCGTATGCAACCCAACGCCACATCACGGTAGTTCCCGAAATTGAAATGCCGGGTCACGCCGTGGCAGCCTTAGCTGCTTATCCCGAATATTCGTGTACGGGAGGACCGTTTCAAGTAGCCAAACAATGGGGTGTTTTAGACGATGTGTTTTGCCCGAAAGAAGAAACCATTACTTTTTTAGAAGATGTTTTGACCGAAGTGATAGCATTATTTCCTTCAAAATACATTCACATTGGTGGCGATGAATGTCCGAAAACGCGTTGGAAAACCTGTCCGCATTGCCAAGCTTTAATCAAAGAAAAAGGACTCAAAGACGAACACGAATTGCAAAGTTATTTTGTGCAACGCATCGAGAAGTTTGTAAACAAAAAAGGACGAAAAATCATCGGTTGGGATGAAATTCTCGAAGGCGGCTTAGCACCCAATGCTGCGGTAATGAGTTGGCGCGGTACCGAGGGCGGAATTGCAGCTGCTAAACAAAAGCACTTTGTGGTGATGACGCCAGGTGCTTATTGCTATTTTGATCATTACCAAGGCGATCCCAAAAATGAACCATTGGCTATTGGCGGGTACACCACAGTAGAAAAAGTATATTCGTTCAATCCAACGCCAACCGAGTTATCTGTCGAGGAAGCTCAATACATTTTGGGTGCACAAGCGAATCTGTGGACCGAATATATTGAAGATTCCTCTAAAGTAGAATACATGATTTTTCCACGAATAATGGCATTGTCAGAGGTGCTTTGGGGAACTTCAAACGCTACTAATTTTAAGAATTTTCAAAACAGAATGGTGCAACAGTTTGTAACTTTAGATAGAAAAGGAATTACGTACAGTAAAGCACTTTTTGAAGTAACGACTAAAGTGCGTCCGAGTGCTACTAATACTGCTGTTGTATTGGAATTGCATTCGGCTAATGAAGCAAAAAACATAAAATATACGACTGATAATACCACTCCAACGGCCAAGTCAATTTCGTATTCAAACCCTATTACAATTAATAAAAATCAAACTATAAAAGCGGCCTATTTTGAAAAAGAGGTACAAAAAAGTGCTTTAATAGAACAATCCTTCTTTTGGAATAAAGCAACTGGTAAACGCATCACATTGGTCGATCCGCCTCATGAAAATTATAATTCAGGTGGCGCTTTTACATTGGTAGATGGAATTGTAGGGAATCGCAGTAAATTTGGTCGAGATTGGCTCGGATTTTCAGGTAAAGACTTGAACGCTACAGTCGATTTAGGAACTGAAACAACCATTCATCAAGTGTCTGTTAGCGTGCTTTCTAATGAAGGAAGTTGGATTTACTATCCCAATACTATTGAAATTTTACTTTCTAATGATGGAAAAGAGTTTACATCAATTAAGCAACTTTCATCATCTGAAATTAAAACTGTTAATGGATTGGTTGTGGTGAATTTTGAATCACAATCGGCACAATATATCAAAGTAATTGCTACTAATTTGGGTAAAATCCCAACAGGAATGCCAGGTGCCGGATCGGATGCGTGGCTTTTTGTAGACGAAATTGGTGCAGAATAAAACAAACTTAACATGGCAAATCGCAGAAATTTTCTAAAAACAGCCGCTGCAGGTTCCATAGCATTGGCGCTGAATTCTTTTAAATCGAAAGAAGAGCAGATAGCTACCGAAACAAGAGTTGTAAATAAACCCATCGTGCTTTCTACATGGAATTTTGGCGTAAAAGCCAATGGCGCCGCATGGGAAATTCTCAAGAATAATGGTCGTGCGTTAGATGCTGTGGAAGCTGGTGTTCGTGTTCCCGAAGGCGATCCAACCGAACGTAGTGTTGGCTATGGCGGACGACCCGACTGCGATGGAAGAGTCACGCTAGATGCCTGCATCATGGACGAATTTTCTAATATTGGTTCGGTGGCGTGTTTGGAGTACATCAAACATCCCATTTCGGTGGCACGTTCTGTGATGGAAAAAACACCGCATGTGATGTTGGTTGGTGATGGTGCTCTACAGTTTGCGTTGTCGCAAGGGTTCCCGAAAGAAAATTTACTCGTTCCAGATTCTGAAAAAGAATGGAAGGAATGGCTCAAAACCAGTCAATACAAACCCATTGCTAACATTGAAAATCACGACACGATAGGTATGATTGCTTTAGACAGTTCTGGAAATCTTTCGGGTGCTTGTACCACAAGTGGCATGGCTTTTAAAATGCACGGTCGCGTAGGTGATTCGCCGATTATTGGTGCCGGATTGTATGTTGATAATGAAATTGGAGCAGCAACCGCAACCGGTCATGGCGAAGAAGTCATTAGAATTGCAGGTTGTCATTTGGTAGTCGAATTGATGCGTCAAGGGAAATCGCCTCAAAAAGCCTGCGAAGAAGCTGTTTCCAGAATTGTAAAACTAACCAAAAATCGGAATAAAGAGTTGAAAGACATACAAGTTGGATTTATTGCTTTAAACAAAAAAGGCGAATACGGTGCGTATTGTGTTCAAGGTGGTTTTAACTATGCAGTCAATGACAATTCAGGAAATAAATTAATTGATGCAGCTTACTTTTTAAAATAATGGCAAAATTAGAAATCGCTTGCTTCAATATGCAATCGGCTATCATTGCTCAAGAAAATGGAGCTGATCGAGTAGAACTTTGTGACGGAATTGCTGTTGGTGGCACTACGCCTGATTACGAAATGGTGACACAAGCACGTCAAGAATTAAGCATCGATTTGAATGTTATGATTCGACCGCGAGGCGGCAATTTTGTGTATACAAAGGAAGAGTTTGAACAAATGAAATCGGAAATTTTAGCCTTTAAAAAACTCCATGTTGATGGATTTGTGTTTGGGATTCTAAATGAAAACGGTACCATAAATGTCGAGCAAAATAAAGCATTAGTACAATTAGCACATCCATTTCCATGCACATTTCACCGAGCTTTTGATGAGGTTTCTAATGTCTTTCAAGCACTTGAAGAGATTATTGATTGCGGTTTTCAAACGATCTTAACTTCAGGGCAAGCACCTCATGTGATGGAAGGTTGTGATTGTTTAACGGAATTGGTTTCTAAAGCCAATAATCGCATCATTATCATGCCTGGTGGTGGATTGCGGTCATCAAATATTTCTAGTATTCAACAAAAAACAAAGGCACACTATTACCATTCATCAGCTATTACTGATGGAGATGAAACTGCCAATGCTTTTGAAGTAAAAGCCTTAAAAATGAAGTTGAATCTTTAATTTTGTTGCTATGAAAAAATACATTTTTCTTTTCGTTTTGGGATTTTATGGAAGGATTTACAGTCAAAGTCAAGCAACGTTAGATAGCATTACAGTTGATTATAAAGTGTGCTTGGAGCAAACAAAAGATCGAGTTACCTGTACCAAAGAACTTTTTTGGCTGTATCAAGATTTGCAATTTGATTTTTACCATAAATCAGTAGAGGGTTTAGATAGTATTACTAAAGTCAACAAAGCTAAAGCTTGTGGTGAATGGGTGAAAACTAAAGACTATTTTGTGGGTGCACAATTATTAAAGTTCAAGCAAAAATACCCCAAAGAACGTATTGATAGACCCAGTAAACTAGCCGAAAAAGATGCCTATTTGGCCTTTAAAAACATTTGTGATTATATTTTAGAACGCATTAAATACCTCATGACGCAAACAGGAACAAAGAAGTGAATCGCTGTCAAATGAAGTTGATAGTTACAATAGTATTTCATAAAAAAAATGCCTCACATCGGTAAGGCATTTAATATTTTATTAGAACAAACCGTTTATTTCGGCATCAATTCTATTGATGATCATTCCTAAATCTTCCGGATTGTTTACAAAATCAATATCATCAACATCAATAATAAGCAGTTTTCCTTTGTCGTAGGTAGTAATCCAAGCTTCGTAGCGCTCGTTCAATCGGCTTAAATAGTCAATCGAAATGGTATTTTCATAATCACGACCGCGTTTGTGAATTTGTCCTACTAAATTCGGAATCGAACTTCTTAAATAAATCAACAAATCGGGTGCTTTTACCAAGCTTTCCATCAATTCAAAAAGCGATTTGTAGTTTTCAAAATCACGATTGGTCATCAATCCCATAGCATGTAAGTTGGGCGCAAAAATGTGTGCGTCTTCATAAATCGTTCTGTCTTGAATGATTTTTTTGCCGCTTTCGCGAATTTGCAACACTTGACGGAATCTACTGTTCAAGAAATAAATCTGTAAGTTGAACGACCAGCGCTCCATTTGATGGTAAAAATCATCCAAATAAGGGTTGTCTACTACATCTTCAAAATGAGGTTCCCACTTAAAATGTTTTGCTAAAAAACGCGTTAATGTTGTTTTTCCGGCGCCTATATTTCCTGCTACTGCTATGTGCATTATGGTATTGTAATTTTATAATTCGTAATTCCTTGGTTGGTAAAAATAGATAAAATTTGGTCTTTGTAATACATTTTTTTGAACGATTTCTCAACAATTTGTATTTCGTAGGTTTTATCAGTGTTTTTGTCATTTAGGAACCACCTATTGTCTTTGAAAAACATGATTTTATCATCACTTAGCAGTTGTACATTCGAGCCAGTAGCTACTGTGCCATTGGAAAATGTTCTACCATAAATGGTGCAAACCATCCAATTATTTTGCTTGTCAATCCATTGAAAATAATTAAAATCACTCTGATAATCCATTATTCCATCGGTAATAGGAATTCCGATGTTTTGATACAAATTAGAATTCAAGTCATACAAAGCAAGTTGCTGATTCATGCTATTGAAAACCCATAATTTATTTTGACCCGAAACACCAACAGCGGAGGCAACAACTGGGATTTCTAATACAGAAAAATCTACTTTCTGAATTTCATTCAATTGATTGTCTAAGACGATAACTGAATTGAATGCTTCGTAAAAAACAACCACTTTTAACGGATTCAAAATATCGACTTTGCTGATTTTTCCCAACGAAAGATTTTGGTATTGCAATAGTGCACTTTCGGTTTTTTTGAAAAGCACATTGTTTTTAAGGTAAAAGCAATTGTGGTATCCGTCAAATCCCACAAAAGCATCGGCTTCAATAGCAATTGAATCGGTTTTAATGGGAATTAATTTCTGGTTTTGAGCGAAACTAATGCCACACAAGAAAATCGTTAAAAGACAAATTATTTTTTTCATTCTGAGGCTAAATTACAGTAAACCATTTGAATTTTAAGAAGTCAACGTTAAATATTTAACAAATCTTTGGTAACAAATGAGAATTCCAATCGTCATATTTGTTACTTCAAAACAATAAAGCAACTCATAATGAAAAAAATAACGTTTACTCTAGCACTTTTATTGGCGTTTATTACTTCTAATGCGCAAAAAGATTTTCAAGGAATGGCGGTTTACGAATCGAAAACCAGTACCGCCGATTTTAAATCTAGAATGTCGGGAAATAAAGATATTACTCCCGAAATGCAAAAGATGATCGAAGAGCGAATGAAAAAAATGTTTGAAAAAACATTCATTTTAAATTTTGATAAACAAGCCTCTATTTACAAAGAAGAAGAAAAATTGGATGCGCCAGGACAAAATAATGGTGGAATGCGAATGATGTCTTCAATGATGGGCGGTGGCGGAACCTATTATAAAAATGCTAAAGAGAAAACGTATACGGTTGATAAGGAGTTTATGGGAAAAGAGTTTTTGGTGAAAGATTCACTGATAACTTACAAATGGAATATGGAATCGGAAACGCGTCAAATAGGTGGGTATACCTGTTACAAAGCAACGGCAGTCATTCCAGCTAGTAAAACCGATTTTAGAAATTTCCGACCTAAAAAAGAAGAAGACATCAAAAAAGCTGAAGATGCTAAGAAAGACGAAACTAAAACTGCCGATGGGAAAGAGAAAAAAACCAGCTTTATGGATGAAATAGATTTGCCAAAAGAAATCACCATTACGGCATGGTATACACCAGAAATTCCGGTTAATCAAGGGCCAGAAGGCTACTGGGGATTACCCGGTTTGATTTTGGAAGTAAACGACGGTAAAACCATCATTTTGTGTTCAAAAGTAGTTTTGAATTCGAAAGATAAAGTAGAAATCAAAGCACCAACCAATGGTAAAGTGGTTACTCAAAAAGACTACGATGAAACCGTAATCAAGAAAATGGAAGAATTTAGAGAAATGAACCAAGGTCAAGGCGGAGGTAGAAGAATGGAAATGCGAATGGGTAACTAATTCCACAATATAAAAACACAAAGAAGAATCTCTAAAATGGGATTCTTCTTTTTTATTTAAAAAATCAAACAAAACAAAGACAATACAATTTTAGTTATGAAGAACATTACGTTACTTTTTTTATTCGTTACTACGGTTTCGCTGGCACAAAATATTCGCTTTGAAGGTGTTGTTTTGGAGTCGGGAAAAACACCCTTAGAAATGGCCAACATTATGGCGGTCAACCAAGCCACTAAAGGAATGGATGCTTATGCCATCACTAATGACAAGGGAAGATTTGTTTTGAATTTGAAAGCCAATGCAACTTACACAATTAAGTTAAGCTACATCGGAATGCAAAACAAAGAAATTACGGTAACTACAAAAGCCGAAAACATGACCCAAAATATTTCGATGGAACCCGGAGGAATTCAGCTCGATGGCGTTGAAATTGTTCGTGAAATGCCCGTTTCTATTAAAGGCGACACCATAGTATATAATGCCGATTCTTTCAAATCGGGAACCGAACGAAAATTGGAAGATGTATTGAAAAAACTACCTGGAGTAGAAGTTAATGCCGATGGTGAAGTAGAAGTAGAAGGAAAAAAAGTGACCAAATTAATGGTGGAAGGAAAAGACTTTTTTGATGGCGATACCAAATTAGGCGTGAAAAATATCCCGGCAGATGCGATTGACAAGGTTCAAGTGCTCAGAAATTACAATGAAAATTCTATTTTAAAAGGCGTTGAAAACAATCAGGATAATGTAGCGATGAACATCAAATTGAAAGAAGGTAAAAAGAACTTCTGGTTTGGAGACATGACTGCTGGTGCCGGAAACAGCAAGCGTTACATCGTAAATCCGAAGTTGTTTTATTACAATCCAAAATACAGCATTAATATCATTTCAAATTTTAATAATACTGGAGAATTGCCATTGACTATTCAAGATTATTTTAAAATGACAGGAGGATTTAAAAATATGATGTCTAAAGGTGGAAGTAATTTTAATGTGTCGTCCAATGATTTGGGGATTTCCTTGTTGCGCAACAATAGAGCTAAAGAAATCATTACTCGTTTTGGTGCTACTAATTTTGCCTATAATCCAACTAAAGCTTGGACCTTGAGCGGTTTCGGGATTTTGTCATCGTCAACCACCGATTTAGAAACGGTAACGCAAACTACAATTTTGGCCACCAATACCAATACGACACGTAATGAATTAGCACATCAAAAATCAGATTTTGGGTTGTTCAAATTGAGTTCGAGCTACAAACCCAATGCTAAATTCCAGTTTGACTACGATATTCTGAATAAGCTTTCAAGGCAAAATGAAGAATCGGGACTGTTACGAGAAAATATTTTTCCAGACAACACAACAACTTCTGAAAACATTGCGACGACTAAAAAGCAAAACCCAACCTCGGTCAATCAAAATTTAGGGTTGTATTATACACAAAGCGATAAAAACGTTTTTGCCTTTGAAGCACAGCATTTGTATCAAGATGAGAACCCTTTTTACAACATGAATTTAGGATACAATCCATTTCCAGATTCTCCAATTCCGAATGATCCCAATAATCTAGGGATTCAAGATCAAGGTTTGGGAAGGTATATTTTAAATCAAAACCGTTATGTAAAAACCAACAAGCTCGATTCTAAATTGGATTATTACTATATGGTAACGCCAAAAAGTAATATCAATGTAACTTTAGGAAATACGTATTCGTATCAAAGTTTTAACTCCAATATCTACCAAGTTTTAAGTGGTGGTGCCGTTAACGATATGAATGCTAATTCTAAAAACGATGTGCGCTACCATTTTAATGATGCCTTTTTAGGATTGCATTACAAGGTGTTAACCGGTAAGTTTACTATAACACCAGGAGTTAGCTTCCATACTTATGCAATGAATAACCAACAATCAGGAACCGATTACAAGAATAATTTCACGAGAATTTTACCCGATTTATTTGCTTTGTGTCAAATCAAAAAGGCAGAAACGTTGACGTATAATTTTTCATTTTCCAATGATTTTACCGACATCAATCAGTTGGCTTCGGGTTATGTTTTGTCTAGTTACAGCAGCTTGTTTAAAGGATATAGAGGTCTTGAAAATGCCACTTCTCAAGTACATACGTTGCGTTATTTTAAATACAACATGTTCAATTTTGAAAATATTTTTGCGGTAGCCAATTATACTAGAAAAATGGACGCTGTAAAAACAAATGCTGAATTTATTGGTGTAAATCAATCGTCTACACCTTACAATTCATCTAATTTTGCTGACGAATCGTTGTCGGGTATGGGAAGCTACGGACGTTCGTTCTTGAAAAACTACAAAGCATCTACCAGTGTAAGTGTGAATTGGAACAAATATTATAATTTACAAAATGGTTCCTTAGCAACTTCCAAAAGCTACGTTCAAAATTATACATTTAAAGTAGCGACTAATTATAAAAACTTGCCCAACATCGAATTAGGGTATAATTATGTGATTACCGACAACAATAATAATAACAGAGTAACCAAAATTTATACGCAAAAACCTTTTGCTCGTTTGGATTATTATTTCTTGAAAAGTTTCTCGTTTGTATCCGAGTATGAGTATTATAAATATTACAATAACGACAAAACGATTCAAAATAATTACCAATTCTTAAGTGCAAGTTTGATTTATCAAAAAACAAAAGACAGTAAGTTTGAATACAAAGTTGCAGTAACCAATTTGTTGAATACGACAACACTTAACGATAATTCTTTCAATCAATACAATACTACAAATTCACAGTACACCGTTCAACCGCGATATTTTATATTTAGTTTGAAATACAATTTGTAATAAAGTTTACTTTTTTAAAGAACTCCTTCGAAATAGAAGGAGTTTTTTTTCGAAGTAATTTTATAATATATACTCGTTATGTAGCGTTATTAGTATTAAAAACCTATTTTTAAACCGTTATTAACCAACCAATTTATTTCATGAGAAGAATTTTTGTTTTGTTGTATTTCTGCGGAATTTCAACTATTTTTTCACAAACAACAGCTTTAGAGCCAGGAGTTTATAAGTCTAATGTAAAAGGACAAAATGTGATGCTGAAGGTCTTTGAAGACAATAAGTATGAAATGTCTTTTTTATACGGCAAATTTACTGTAGATAATGATACTATTAGCTTTAAAAGCAAACCCGAAGGTGAATCGGGGTTTAAAGTTAAAGTCAACAAAACTGCCGAATATTCTAGTACGTTGAAAATAAAGATTAAGGCAGAGTATTTAATGTATTTTGGTCAAAACATCTATTTGGGAACACAAAAAGAAGATAATGCCATGGTAGAATACAAGCCAATTTTTGACTATCTCAGGGAAAAAGACAAGCAGTATTCTGAAAGAAAAACAGAGTATACCCTAAGTATTGATAAGGTAAAATACCTATATTTTGTAGAGAATATTCAACCCGAAGCGTCAATTTCTAAATTTCAGATTGATCCCGAAACTAATATGATTGAAATGGAATATGAAGGTTTGGCAGCGGCAAGTATTCAGCTAAAAGGGAAAGTCGACCCTGAAACCAAAAAGCTCACGATAATGGAGGGAAGACGAGCTTCACCCATTTTTGTTTTTGAAAAAGAAGGAACAGAAACGCCAAAAGTGACAGATGAAAATTTAAAACCTTTAACCGTTCAATACGATAAAGAATGGAAAAAGAACAACGGCTTTGAAGAAGAAGAAAATACCGAATATTTTGGAGAACGCGAAGCCGCTTCTTATACTTTTAAACATACGAATTTTAAAAATTACGATGAAGCTCTGAAAAACACAGCAAAATCAGAGTCTAAATTTTTAGCAATTGTGTTTGATAACAGTAAAGACGCTCCAAAAAAATTCAATTCTTTTATAAAATCGTCTGAAGAAGAAATGACCCATTATATGCGAAGAGGTTATAATGCCAGTCGCGATCATTTTAATTTTTATTTGGCTTCAGAAAAAGATAAAGCCTTGTTGGAGAAATTCAAAATTAAAAATCAGCCAGTAATCGTTTTTTTAAATTCAAATGGAGAATTACTTTACCATACGGATGGAGCTTTAGAAGGTGATAATTCGGATAAATTTAACCCAAGAAATTCTATTGCTGATGAATTGACAAAGACCAATGCTAAATTGAAATTGGATAAAATTTTAAGCAATAAGAAAGCATCTGTTAGTGAATTAAAAAAAGGCTTTTTAGCCATTACAAAAGCCAAAGGCGGCTCGTCTTATGACTATGATGCTGTAGCAGATTCTACAGCAGTAGAAGTACAAGAAGATTATGATGGTGTGGCAGTAGATACCGCAGTAGCTGCTGTAGCAGAGCCACGTTTGTATGACGATGATTATTTCCGTGTAGACGACCAGCAAAATTTGTACCTCTTTAAAGCCAATAAGAATACTGTAGCTGAAAAGTGGAAAAGTATAGTGGCTTATTACACCAAAGAAAATGAGTATGATGCTGATTTTATTGAAATTGCCAAAAGAGAATTAATTGGGCATGGGTTTACCTCTAAATTATTTGATGGTGAAGCCTCTAATTATGATTTGGATTTTAAAATTTTAGATTATATTTTTAAAAATTATGAGTTAATCCTTAAAAAAGAAAATCCTACAGAACCTCTGAATGAATATGATGACATGGGGTATAGGCTCAATGAAGATGAGGATGAAGTTGAAATAGCAAGAATATTGAGTTCGTTTTTTTCTAAACGTTTGGGTGATGCAACGCTACTTGATACGTCTTCAAAAGAGAAGTACATCAAGTACAACAAAATGTTTTTAAAAGTATCGGGTTATAATCTTAGTAATTTCAAAACCTATATTGAACAAATTGGCGCAAGCAATCCGACAGATAAAGCCTTGTATTTTTCTGAATTTGAAGATTTTTTCAATACCTTCACATCAAAGAATCAAAGTGTTATTGAAACATTAGATGTTATGTATGTGGGCCAAAAAGATGATTATATGGACTGGAATGATTACAAACAAATTTATTCTGGATTGGCAAACACCGTAGCATGGGACGTTGTTGAGTTAAAAACAAAAGACCAAAGTTTAATTCAGAAAGCTATTCAATGGAGTGAATCGAGTTTGAAAGTGGATCCAAAGAGTCCGTATTATCTGGATACGTTGGCTCAGTTGTATTACATGAATAACCAAAAGGATAAAGCAATTGCAACCGAACAAAGAGCTATAGACAGTATCAAAGACAATGACACTGACCAGATTCAAACGTATACCGATGTTCTGGAAAAAATGAAAAACGGAACGTATTAAAAAACAAAAACCTGACTAGAAGTAGTCAGGTTTTTTTTATCAATCTTTTAAATATTACAAATTAAAAGCGTTTTTTACTTGGTCTACAAAATCTAATTTCTCCCAAGTAAATAATTCAACAGTTACTGTTTTTTCTTCTCCGTTTGGAGTTTTAAACGTTTTGGTTACAGTTTCTGGTTTTCTTCCCATGTGACCGTATGCCGCTGTTTCACTATAAATTGGGTTTCTCAATTTTAAACGTTGCTCAATAAAATAAGGACGCATATCAAAAATAGCTTCTACTTTTTTGCTGATTTCTCCATCGGTTAAATTAACTTTAGAGGTGCCATAAGTAACTACATTAATTGAGGTTGGTTTTGCCACTCCGATAGCATACGAAACTTGTACTAAAATTTCGTCACACAATCCAGCAGCAACCAAGTTTTTAGCAATGTGACGCGTAGCATAAGCAGCACTTCTATCTACTTTACTTGGATCTTTTCCAGAAAAAGCACCACCACCGTGAGCTCCTTTTCCACCATAAGTATCCACAATAATTTTTCTACCAGTCAATCCAGTATCTCCGTGTGGTCCTCCGATTACGAATTTTCCAGTTGGGTTAATGTGATACGTAATGTCATCGTTAAAAAAGTGAGCATATTGTGGGTATTTTGCTTTAATTCTCGGAATCAAAATCGAAATCAAATCGCTTTTAATTTTCGCCAACATTTCAGCTTCTGGAGCAAAATCATCATGTTGTGTAGAAATTACAATAGCATCAATACGTTGTGGTTTGTTGTCGTCAGAATATTCTAAAGTCACTTGTGATTTAGCATCTGGACGTAAATACGTAATTTCAGAATTTTCTCTTCTTAAATTGGCTAATTCAATCAACAAAGCATGGGATAAATCCAATGCAAGTGGCATGTAATTCTCAGTCTCGTTAGTAGCGTAACCAAACATCATTCCTTGATCACCAGCACCTTGCTCTTCTTTGCTTGCTCTATCAACACCTTGATTGATGTCGGCAGATTGCTCGTGAATTGCTGATAAAACACCGCAAGAATTGGCTTCAAACATATATTCGCTTTTGGTATAACCAATTTTCTTGATTACTTCTCTAGCAATGGTTTGAACGTCTAAATAGGTATTCGACTTTACTTCACCAGCAAGAATTACTTGTCCTGTAGTTACTAGAGTCTCACAAGCTACTTTTGATTCGGGATCAAAAGCTAAAAAATTGTCAATTAATGCGTCTGAAATTTGATCAGCTACTTTGTCTGGATGTCCTTCACTCACTGATTCTGACGTAAATAAATAAGCCATAATATAATTTATTTTTAAATTTATTTTGAGAAGAAAAAAAAGGACCGCAAGAATGGCTAAAGAGAGTTTCTGCTTTAGCATTTTTTAACGAGGTTGCAATCAGTTCAAATTTTTCCTCTAATTTTTTTGCAAATTTAGAAAAGTTTTTAAGTATTAAAAGATTTTTTTTATTTTTATTTTTATATTTGTTTTTGAATTAACTATAAAAAACAATCTATGATGAAAAAATTACTCTATTTATTTTTGTTGACACCTTTTTTTGGTGTGGCGCAAACCAATGTGTACAACTATGGTTTTAGTGGTGTAACTGCCGATTTAGCAACGGCAGGTTGGTCTCAGGTTAATCGCAGTAATCCTGTTGGTGCTTCTACTTATTTAATTCCTACCGCAGCTAATACTGCATTCGTTGGTGGTGGTTATACAGGTGGAACTAATTCTTACATTTTAGTAAATTATAACAGTACTACTGGAGCAGGAACAATTAGTAACTGGTTGTTTACTCCTGTTATTACTGTTCAAAATGGAGATGTTGTGTCTTTTTATACACGTAAAGGTGGCGATGGAACTACTACTATTTATCCAGACAACCTTCAATTCAGAATGAGTACTAACGGTGCTTTTACAGCAGATCCTACTTCGGTTACTTCAGTAGGTGATTATACCAATTTGTTGGTTGAAGTAAATCCTACTTTGAATGATACAGATTATCCATTCACATGGACTCAGTATTCATATACTGTAACTGGATTGTCTAGTCCTACAGATGTAAAATTTGCTTTCAGATATTATGTAACTAGTGGTGGTCCTAGCGGTAACAATTCAGATATTATTGCTATCGATGATTTTTCAGTTGACAGACCTGCTGCAAGTAACCAAGATTTCTTTGCAAGTAACTTTTCAATTCAACCAAACCCTGTAAAAGATATTTTTACTTTAACAGCAAAAAATAATACCGCTATCGAAAACATTAAAGTAATTGATATCAATGGAAGAGTTGTTAACGAATTGAATGTTTCTGGAGCTGATAATGCTCAAGTGAACATTGCCGATTTAAATGCAGGAGTTTACTTTGTAAAAGTGCAAACAGAAGCTGGAGTTGGAACTTCAAAAATTATCAAAAAATAAGTAGTACTTATTAATATTTCAAAAGGAGCTTAATTTTTAAGCTCCTTTTTTATTACAACGTTTTCGCTGTTTTTTTTTAACATAATTTAATTTTTTGTTGTAAATCTAAATTCTATGTTATTACTTTGCAGTGTTCATAAACATATTGATTGTTATCACGAAAGCCCGAGGGAATAGACCCGATGAAAGCTTAGCAACCCTACCCTTGTAGAAGGTGCTACATTCTAGTTTGAGATTCAAACAAAGATAACCACGAGATATTTCCTCTCACTTTCTACGATAACATATAATTAATACTAATAACCCTAAAGGGTGTGCTATTTATATGTCAAAAATACAACAAGCTATTCAAGAGCGAATTCTGGTCCTTGACGGTGCTATGGGAACGATGCTTCAAAGAAACAATTTCTTCGAAGAAGATTTCCGTGGTGATCGGTTCAAAGATTTTCCTCATCCATTAAAAGGCAACAACGATCTGCTTTCTATCACGCAACCCCAAGCAGTGAAGGAAGTACATCGTTTGTATTTTCAAGCGGGTGCCGATATTGTAGAAACCAATACGTTCTCGGGAACAACAATAGGTATGGCCGATTATCACTTAGAAGATTTAGTTTATGAACTCAACTTTGAATCTGCCAAAATTGCTCGAGAAGTTGCTGATGAGTTTACCGATAGACCCCGATTTGTGGCAGGTTCGATAGGACCTACCAACAGAACAGCATCGATGTCACCCGATGTAAACGACCCAGGATTTCGTGCAGTTACATTTGATGATTTGCGTGTTGCCTACAAACAACAAGTGGAAGCACTTATTGATGGCGGTTGCGATGTTTTATTAGTGGAAACAATATTCGATACACTCAATGCTAAAGCGGCTCTTTTTGCTGTCGAAGAAGTAAAAGAAGCACGCAATATTGATATACCGGTAATGGTTTCTGGAACGATTACGGATGCTTCTGGAAGAACGCTTTCGGGACAAACTGTAGAAGCTTTTTTGATTTCTATTGCTCACATTCCGTTATTAAGTATCGGATTCAATTGCGCTTTAGGTGCCGATCAATTGAAACCATATCTTAAAAGATTAGCTCACAATACACAGCTTAACATTTCGGCACATCCTAATGCTGGCTTGCCTAATGCTTTTGGGCAATACGATCAAACGCCATTAGAAATGCAAGCCCTAATTAAAGAATATTTACAAGACAATTTGGTCAACATTATTGGCGGATGTTGTGGTACAACACCAGAACATATTAAGGCTATTGCTGAAGTGGCAAAAGAATTCAAGCCAAGAAAAAGTCAAACACAAATTTCACAAATTATCACAAATTAAATCTGTGTCAATTTGTGAAATCTGTGTTTAAAAATAAAACTTAGTGACTTAGTGCCTTTGTGGCAAACCGAAGAGAAAATGTCAGAAACAAAATATTTAAGATTATCAGGTTTGGAGCCACTTATTGTAACTCCAGAATCTAATTTCATCAACGTTGGTGAACGAACTAATGTGACAGGTTCACGTAAGTTTCTTCGACTGATTAAAGAAGAGAAATATGAAGAAGCACTTTCTGTAGCCAGAGAACAAGTGGAAGGTGGTGCTCAAATTATCGATGTCAATATGGACGAAGGAATGTTGGATGGCGTCTATGCCATGACCAAATTTTTGAATCTTATTGCGGCTGAACCCGATATTGCTCGTGTTCCTGTGATGATTGATAGCTCCAAATGGGAAATTATTGAAGCGGGTTTAAAAGTCATTCAAGGAAAAGGCGTTGTGAATTCAATTTCACTTAAAGAAGGAAAAGAAACCTTCATTCATCATGCTAAATTGATCAAACGTTATGGTGCCGCCGTTATCGTGATGGCTTTTGACGAAGACGGTCAAGCCGATACCTACGAAAGACGTATCGAAATCTGTAAAAGAAGTTATGATATTTTAGTTGATGAAGTACATTTCCCTGCCGAAGACATCATCTTTGATCCGAATATCTTCCCGGTAGCAACCGGAATGGACGAACACAAATTAAACGCTATAGATTTCTTCAGAGCGACCAAATGGATTCGTGAAAATCTTCCTTATGCCGGAATTTCAGGTGGGGTAAGTAATGTGTCGTTTTCGTTTCGAGGCAATGATAAAGTGCGAGAAGCGATGCATTCGGCGTTGTTGTTTCACGCCATTAAAAATGGGATGACAATGGGAATTGTAAACCCAGAAATGCTAGAGATTTACGATGAAATTGATCCAATTTTATTAGAACATGTGGAAGATGTTTTATTGAATAGAAGAGACGATGCTACCGAACGATTGTTAGACTTGGCCGAAAGTTTCAAAGGGGATTTCAAATCCAATGAAAAGGCAATTCAAGAGTGGCGTAACGGTTCGGTTCAAGAACGATTAACACATTCGTTGGTAAAAGGAATTGACGAATTTATCGAAATAGATGTAGAAGAAGCTAGAACCACTTCGGAAAAAGCCATCGATGTTATCGAAATTAATTTGATGGCAGGAATGAATGTGGTAGGTGATTTATTCGGAAGCGGAAAAATGTTTTTGCCTCAAGTGGTTAAATCGGCTCGTGTTATGAAAAAAGCTGTTGCCTATTTATTGCCTTTTATCGAAGCACAAAAAGATGGAAAATCGTCTTCAGCTGGTAAAGTGTTGATGGCCACTGTAAAAGGCGATGTACACGATATCGGGAAAAATATTGTAGCGGTAGTTTTAGGGTGCAACAACTTCGAAATTATCGATTTGGGTGTGATGGTACCACCAGAAAAAATCATTCAGGCCGCCGTAGAACACCATGTAGATATTATTGGATTAAGCGGATTGATTACGCCTTCATTAGATGAAATGGTGTATTTGGCCAAAGAAATGGATAAACTCAACATCAAAATTCCAATCATGATTGGTGGTGCAACAACTTCAAGAGCGCATACCGCTGTGAAAATTGCACCAGAATATAAAGAGACCGTGGTTCATGTAAACGATGCTTCGCGTGCGGTAACGGTAGCGAGTAATTTGCTTCAAGCTGAAACTAAAGTTGATTATGCCAAAACGATTCGGGAAGAATACAACAAACTAAGAGAAGGTTATTTGAGTAGAAGCAGAGATAAAAACTTCTTGTCTATTGAAGACGCTCGTAAAAATAAATTGCCATTAGATTGGAACAATTTCAATCCTATAAAACCTAATTTCATCGGAACGAAAACCGTGGAAGTGGAGCTTTCAGAATTGGTTGATTTTATCGATTGGACACCTTTTTTTCAATCGTGGGAATTGCACGGAAAATTTCCAGCTATTTTAACCGATGAGGTGGTTGGCGAACAAGCCACCACTTTATTTGCTGATGCACAAGAAATGTTGCAGCAAATTGTTTCCGAAAACTGGTTAACTGCCAAAGGAATTTTAGGAATATTTCCAGCCAATACTGTAAACGATGATGATATTGAGGTACAACCTATAACCGACAACCGACAACCAACAACTTTTCTAACGTTACGTCAACAATCTCAAAAAACAGCAGGCGCACCAAACATAGCATTAGCCGATTTTATAGCGCCAAAAGATTCAGGGAAGCAAGACTATATCGGGTGTTTTTGTGTCACTACCGGATTTGGAGTAGACGAAAAAGCAGCTGAATTTGAAAAACAATTAGACGATTACAATTCGATTTTGGTCAAAGCATTGGGTGATCGTTTAGCAGAAGCGTTTGCCGAATATTTACACCTAAAAGTACGTAAAGAAATTTGGGGTTATGCTTCTGATGAGAATTTATCAAACCAAGATTTAATTGCCGAAGAATACAAAGGAATTCGTCCTGCACCAGGGTATCCAGCTTGTCCCGACCATTTAGAAAAGCCAACCATTTGGAAATTACTCAATGTAGAACAAGAAATCGGAGTGACCTTAACCGAAAGTATGGCCATGTGGCCTGCTGCATCCGTTTCGGGTTATTATTTTGCCAATCCAGAAAGCAAGTATTTCGGATTGGGAAAAATTAAAGAAGATCAAGTAATAGATTATGCCAAACGTAGAGGAATTTCTACCGAAATGGCCAATAAATGGCTAGCGCCGAATATAGCAGATTAAATTAGTCATAAAGTCAAATGTCATAAAGTTTATAAAGGACTTTCGACTTTCGACTTTCAAACTTTAAGACATAAAAATGAAAGTAACCCAACATATCGAAAACGCTCAAGGGAAACCGTTGTTTTCTTTTGAAATTTTACCACCATTGAAAGGCCAAAACATTCAATCTATTTTTGATAGTATTGATCCGTTAATGGAATTCAATCCGCCGTTTATTGACGTAACCTATCATCGTGAAGAATACGAATTCAAAGAATTGCCAAGTGGTTTATTGCAAAAGAAAGTGGTAAAGAAACGTCCTGGAACGGTTGGAATATGTGCCGGAATTCAGAATAAATATTCGGTCGATGCTATTCCGCATATCTTGTGTGGTGGATTTACCAAAGAAGACACCGAGAACTTATTAATCGATTTGGATTTCTTAGGTATTGATAATGTCGTAGCACTTCGTGGTGATGCGTTGAAAAACGAAACCTATTTCAAACCAGAGAAAGAAGGAAATGAATATGCTACCGAATTGGTAACGCAAATCAGCAATTTGAATAACGGCATTTATTTGGATGAAGATTTGAAAAATTCGGCTAAAACTAACTTTTGTATTGGTGTAGCTGGGTATCCCGAAAAACACATGGAAGCGCCAAGTTTGGATAGTGATATTCATTTTTTGAAAGAAAAAATCAGAAATGGCGCCGACTACATTATTACTCAAATGTTTTTTGACAATAAAAAATTCTTTGATTTTGTGGACAAATGCCGAACAGCCGGAATTACAGTGCCTATTATTCCTGGACTGAAACCTATTGCTACTAAAAAACAACTGAATTTGATTCCGCACCGCTTTAGTCTTGAGTTGCCAGACGATTTGATTATGGCAGTAGTCAAAGCCAAAGACAACGATGCTGTAAAGCAAATCGGAATTGAATGGTGTATTGCTCAAAGTAAAGAATTAGTGGCGGCTGGAATTCCGGTGTTGCATTATTATTCGATGGGGAAAGCGGAAAATATTAAGGCAATTGCTAAAGAGATATTTTAAATTAGCATTGCACTTTGCTTAGTGCATAGAAGAAAAATAGTATCGGAAAAAAGACTAAAAACAACAAAAATAAGCTAAGGTAAATGTACCCTTTTGGTTTGTGTTTTATCAATAATACAACAGATGTAATATTGATAGAAAAAGCTCCAATAATTATAAATGGAATCAAAGTAGAAGAATTGGTATAGATACTAATCAATCCTACTAGTATCTCAATTAATACAACCGTTATAATATTTGTTTTTAAGTTTTCCATAAAATATTTTCTCAAATGTAATTTATTTTTACAAAAGACAACTACTAACTAGCCCTGATGGCAGTGGTATCTTTTACACCAGTCAGGTTATTAAAACCTGACTGGTGTAAAAATATAACGAACAGCAGGAAAATGGTAGGCAAAAGAACCCAAACCAATCGCTTCAAAAATTATAGAAATCCTAAACTTATTCTGTTATATTTGTGCCACTTAATATTGTAGAATGAGGAACTTATGTTTTCTATTGTGCTTCTTTTCCGTGGCTGTATTTGCTCAAGAAAATGAGGATTCCAATGCTTTAGAAGTGTCATTTTTGCGCGGAAATGTATTGCCACACACCAAAGATTTATACCATTTGCAAGGACATGCGGATGGCGTGATGTTGAGTTTTTTAAAGCAAACGCACGGTAAAGACGAATGGCATTCGGCGTATAATTTCCCAGATTATGGCGTATATTTCGAATATCAAAACTACAATAACGATTTTTTAGGAAAGGTCTATGCAGCTGGAGTTTTGTACAATTTTTACTTTCTAAACCGCAATCTCGAACTCAAATTATCGCAAGGTATTGGCTACGCTACTAATCCGTATGATAAAGTAGAAAACAGCAAAAACAAAGCTTTTGGGTCTACCTTAATGGCCAATACCAACATTGGTTTGTTTTATAAAAAAGAACATCTTTTGGATAAATTTGGATTGCAAGCCGGATTCTTATTTACCCATTTTTCTAACGGTAGAACCAAATCACCTAACAGCGGTATCAATTCGTTTTTGCTGAATGTGGGTGTGAATTACGACTTCTCTAAAGTGGCGAATAAAGCGGTAGATACGGCTTTAGTGAAGAAAAGTTTTAAGGAACCCATCAAGTATAATTTTGTAATTCGCAGCGGATTTAACGAAAGTCCTGTAATCGGCAGCGGACAACATCCGTTTTACCACATTGGTTTTTTTGTAGACAAGCGTTTCAATCGCAAAAGCGCGTTGCAATTGGGAACCGATTTGTTTTTAACCAATTCGTTCAAAGATTTTATCAAATATAAATCGGTAGCCTTTCCCGAATTGAATATCAATCCCAATACCGATTATAAACGGGTAGGGGTTTTTGTGGGATATGAATTATTTGTCAACCGAATTTCGCTTGAGGCTCAAGTGGGCTATTATGTATACCGACCTTTTGTAAATGACATCGCGATTTACGATCGCGTTGGGTTTAAATATCATATTAATCCAAAATTGTTTGCCAGTTTTTCGGTAAAAACGCACATGTTTTTGGCAGAAGCGTTAGAATTTGGTGTTGGAGTTAGATTATAAAATTATGAAGAAACTGTTTGTATTTATAAGTTTAGTTTTGGTTTTGACGTCTTGTGAAAAGCCAAGCGAATGTTTTGAAAGCACCGGAGATATGGTCACGCGAAGCATTCCCGTTTCGCCATTTACCCGAATAAAAGTCTACCGTGGCATTGCGCTGGTCATCACTCAAGGCCCAGATTATAAAGTCGAAGTGCAGTCGGGCAGCAATCTAATCGATAATATTGAAGTCACTCAAGTGGATAATCAATTGGTTTTAAAAGACAATACGACCTGCAATTGGTTGCGTGAATACGGGCAAACAACCGTGTACATAACAGCTCCCAATCTCGAAGATATTTACTCCAAAACCGAACGAAATATCAGTTCTAATGGTGTTTTAACGTATCCAATTTTACGACTTTTCGCTCTAGACAAAGATGGCGATGGTGAAGATGGCGCAGGCACAGGCGATTTCTTTATCAACCTTAATAACGGTCAGTTAGTTATTGAAAACAACAACGTATCTCGTTATTACATTACCGGAAATACGGTTGAAGCCTTACTGAATTTATACGCAGGTGATGGCCGAATAGATGCTCAAAACTTAACGGCTCAAACCATCAAAGTGTACCACAGAGGTTCCAACGACATGATTGTTCGTCCCATTCAAAGCATTACGGGAAAGATGTTGAGTACAGGCGATATCATCTTAAAAAACAATCCGCCAATAGTCGATGTACAGCAATTGTACCAAGGGCATGTGATTTATAATTAGAAGCCCATCCTGCTGTCCGTTTCAAGTTTTTTCATGCCAAGCCATTTTTGTAAGCTGTAAAAAGAGCTTCTAAGGTCGCTTTTTTACCGCAACAAAAAATAGGCTTATCTTTTCAAAAAGCTTTTCACTACCATCAGGGCTAAGGTGCTAAAGTTATTTTTTAGACGTTTTCTCTCTAAAAATGGTTTCTAAGTTTTTGCTTTTCAAATTAATTTGAAGGGCTTTCAAACCATTGTCATGAGCAAAGTCAAATACCGAAGAACGGCAGTCGTTTTCAGTTTCAAAAGTGAGTTCCCAAACATTATTATGGGTGTTGGTATACGATTTTAAATCGGCTAATTTTGCAAATAACGTTTCGTTTATTGGTTTGTCAAATTCAACTTCAATTACTTGTTCTGTAACCTCCGAAACCAGTTTGTCCAATTTTTTGTCGGTAACAATTTTGCCGTTATTGATGATAATCACTCGGTCACAAATCGCTTCTACCTCTTGCATAATGTGTGTCGAAAGAAAAACGGTTTTGTTCTTCCCAACGTTTTTAATCACATTTCTAATTTCCACCAATTGATTGGGGTCTAGACCAGTGGTGGGTTCGTCCAAAATCAGCACATCAGGATTGTGCAACAAAGCCGTTGCTAAACCTACACGCTGGCGGTATCCTTTAGATAATTGTCCAATTTTTTTATGACTTTCAGGCGTTAGACCAGTCAACGCAATAACTTCTTCAATACGTGATTTAGCCACTTTATACACATCGGCATTGAATTCTAAATACTCACGCACATACAAATCCAAATACAACGGATTGTGTTCTGCCAAATAACCTACCGAAAGTTGTACCGCTTTTTGGTTTTCGGTAACATCATTTCCATTCACCGAAGCTTTGCCTTCATCGGCATTAATATAAGTGGTCAAAATTTTCATCAAGGTCGATTTTCCAGCGCCATTCGGACCTAAAAATCCAACGATTTCTCCTTTTTTTACCGAAAAAGTAACATTGTCTAGTGCTTTTTGAGCACCATAATTTTTGGAAATATTTTGAACTTCTATAGACATAACTTGATATTTGTAGCAAATGTAAACAGAAATATTTTTGAATTATTGTTTTTCATAACAGATTCCTTCAAAATAATTTTAAATTTGAGAATTCTAACAACCACCTTAATTAATTTATACATGAAAAAGCAATTATTAGCCGTATTATTTTTTGGATTTTTAACCCAAGCACAACAAAAACCTACCATTCAAAAAGAGGAAATTGTCAGAATAGAAACCGCTTTGGCTTCTGATAAAATGCAAGGAAGAGAAATTTTTACTCCCGGAATTGATTCAGCTTCCGCTTTTATTGAAAAAGAATTTACAGCTATCGGGCTTTCTCATTTTGATAATCTTACTAATTATAGACAAGAATTTCAAGCCAAAGGAAAGCCAGCAAACAATGTAATAGGCATTCTTAAAGGAAAATCTAAACCCGAAGAATTTGTGGTTTTTTCAGCGCATTACGACCATTTAGGAATAAAGAGTTCTGGTGATGATACGGTTTACAATGGAGCCAACGACGATGCGTCTGGAGTAACGGCGGTTATTGCATTGGCAAAGTATTTCAAGGAATTAAATAACAACGAAAGAACCTTGATTTTTGTGGCCTTTACCGGTGAAGAAGTTGGGGGTTATGGCTCGAAATATTTTTCTAAAAACATGGATGCCGATAAAGTAATCGCAATGTTCAATATCGAAATGATTGGTACCGAAAGTAGATGGATACGCAATTCAGCCTACATCACGGGTTTTGAAAAATCTAATTTCGGAACTATTTTACAAAATAACCTAAAAGATACTAACTTCAAGTTCTATCCCGATCCTTATCCAGCGGAACAGTTGTTTTACCGTTCTGATAATGCACAATTAGCCGCTTTGGGTGTTCCTGCACATACTATTTCTACGTCTAAAATGGATTCGGAACCCAATTACCACCAGTTGAGTGACGAAGTTTCGACCTTAGATTTAGACAACATGACCGAAATAATCAAAGCCATTGCATTGAGTTCGGAAACCATTGTTAACGGAACCGATACGCCAACTCGTGTAAAAAAACTATAAAGTTTTATTTATACGTAATCGATTTCGTAATTTTTTTTAATTTTTTTGTAATGGTTTGACATTTTTTGCTACTTTAGCAAAACATAAAACAATAATGAATACAAAATTCACAACATATTACAACTATTTCTTTTATTTCTTCTTCGGACAGAGAAAGGGATTGGTATTGTGTTATGTAAAAAAGTAAAAAGTTAAAACATAGATATACAAATCCCGATGCAAATCGGGATTTTTTTTTGAATATAATGAAAGAAAAAATAGCCATACAAGGAATTAAAGGCTCATTTCACCATCAAGTAGCTTTAGAATATTTTCAAGAAAATGTTGCTATAGACGAATGTTTGTCGTTTGAAGCACTTGCCGATAGTTTGAATAGCAACCAATCGCAACTGGCGGTAATGGCAATCGAGAATTCTATTGCAGGTTCTATTATTCCAAATTATGCGCTGATTGACTATAATAATTTTCACATTATAGGCGAGTATTATTTGGATATAATTCAGAATTTGATGGTGCTAAAAGACCAACGATTTGATCAAATCCAAGAAGTGCATTCGCATCCAATGGCGCTGTTGCAATGTATGGAATTCTTGAAAAAACATCCGCAGATTAAATTGGTAGAAGATAAAGATACCGCCGAAACCGCGCGTAGAATTCATCAGAATCAGTTAAAGAACATCGCGGCTATTGGTAGTAAAGTCGCAGCCGAATTGTATGATTTAGAAATCATTGCACCCGAAATTCAGACCGTAAACAACAACATGACACGTTTTTTTATTATCAGTAAAGAAGGAAGTCAAGTTTCAAAAGAGCAAATCAACAAAGCCTCTTTAAAATTTGAATTGGACGACACGCCAGGAAGTTTGGCAACTGTTTTAAATGTAATGACCAATTGCAAATTGAACTTAACCAAAATTCAATCGATGCCCATCATAGAAACGCCATTTCAATATTCGTTTTTTGTGGATGTCGTTTTTGAAAAGTACAAGCATTATGAAAAAGCGACTAAAATTTTAGAAATCATGACCAATCATTTTAAGGTTTTAGGAGAATACAATAACAAAAAGCAATAACAAATTCAAAAATCAAATTCAAAAATCAAATTCAATATCAAAATTCAATCAGTGAAAATCCGTATAATCTGTTAAATCTGTGGTAGAAAAAATAGATTTTGATTTTCGTTCTACATAGCGATGAAAACGCAGGTCAAGCGAAGCAGCTCTATGAGAAAATGAAATCTATGTTTCTATGTGGTTAAAAATTAACAATCCGAATCCGTGGTAAAATTAAAATGATACATACAGCAAAAAGACTAGAAACCGTTCAAGAATACTACTTCTCACGAAAATTGAAAGAAGTAAGACAACTAATGGCGGAAGGAAAACCGATTATCAATATGGGAATTGGAAGCCCTGATTTGGCACCACATCCTACGGTAATTGAAGCGATTCAAAACGCAATGTTTGATGATAAAGCCCACGAATACCAAAGTTATCAAGGTTTGCCCGAATTACGTCAAGGTTTTGCTCATTTTTATAAAAACCAGTTTGATGTTGACTTGGATTTCAATTCGGAAATACTCCCATTAATGGGTTCTAAAGAAGGAATTATGCACATTTCATTGGCTTTTTTAAATGAAGGTGATGCCGTTTTGATTCCCAATCCGGGCTATCCAACCTATGCATCGGTAACCGAATTGGTGCAAGCTAAAGCCATATATTACGATTTGAAAGAAGAGAATATGTGGCAACCCGATTTCGAAGCCTTAGAAAAAACCGATTTATCAAAAGTGAAATTGATGTGGGTGGGGTATCCGCACATGCCTACTGGCGCGAATGCTACTTTAGAATTGTATCAAAAGATAATCGATTTTGGAAAGAAGCATGACATTTTAATTGTCAATGACAATCCATATAGTTTTGTTTTGAACGACAATCCGTTGTCTATTTTTCAAATAGAAGGATCTAAAGAAATTGCTTTAGAATTGAATTCCTTAAGCAAAACCTTCAACATGGCTGGTTGGCGAGTGGGAATGGTTTCAGGAAATGCAACGCTACTTGATGCCGTGTTGAAAGTAAAAAGTAATATGGATTCGGGTATGTTCTATGGCATTCAAAAAGGCGCCATTGCTGCCTTAAAATTAGGGAAAGATTGGTTTGAAAGTCAGAATGAAATTTACACCAAAAGAAGAAATTTGATTTTTGAATTAGCCGAAAAAATGAAGTGTACTTTCGATAATAATGCTGTTGGAATGTTCGTTTGGGCAAAATTACCAATCGGAATTCAATCGGAACAATTCATTGATAATCTCTTGTATGATAAATACATTTTCCTAACACCAGGAACTATTTTTGGTAGTAACGGCGAAGGTTACATTAGATTTTCATTGTGTGTAAAAGAAGAAAATATTCTAGAAGCAATAAAAAGATTTCAATGACAAAAATCAATAGCAAAAATCAATAGCAAAAGTCAATAAAAATAGATTGAAAATTTTCTAAATTATTAAAGTTTGATTTTTGAAATTAAAAAAATAAATAAAACATGAAAGTATTTATTACAGGAACGGGATTAATTGGCGGCTCGATGGCATTAGACATCAAGACCATTTATGATGCGGCAAAAGTTTTCGGGATTGATACTAACGAAAAGCATTTGGAGGAAGCTATGCAACTCGGAATTATTGACGAAAAAGCTACTGAAAATGATTTAATTAACGCAGATTTAGTGATTGTTTCGGTGCCAGTTGATGTGGGTTTAGTAATTTTGCCGGAAATTTTGAATAGAATAGGTGAACAAACCTTGGTTTTTGACGTTGGTTCCACCAAATTGCCTATTTGTGAAGCGCTGGAAAATCATCCGAAAAGAAGAAATTTTATGGCGTGTCATCCCATTGCAGGAACGGAGTTTTCTGGACCCAAAGCAGCTGTCAAAGGTTTGTTTGAAGGAAAAACCAACATCATTTGTGAGGTAGAAAAAACAACTTTCAAATTGCAAGAAAAAGGCATGGATTTATTTAAAAAACTCGGAATGCGTATTCGATACATGGATCCGAAATCACATGATAAACACATTGCTTATGTATCGCATTTGTCGCACATCAGTTCGTTTATGCTCGGAAAAACCGTCATTGAGAAAGAGAAAGATGAACAAGATATTTTTGACATGGCAGGTTCTGGATTTGAAAGTACGGTGCGTTTAGCCAAAAGTTCACCAGCCATGTGGACTCCCATTTTTAAACAAAATAAAAAACAAGTAGTCAAGTCATTAGAAGAGTATATTGAGAATTTAACTCATTTTAAGGAATTACTTGAGAATGATAATTACGAAGCTGTTTTTAACGAAATGCAAAATACGAATAGAATAAAAGAAATATTGAAATAGATACTAGAGACAAGAAGAAAGATGCAAGATTTACAGTTTAGTCTTTTCTCTTTTTTCTTGCTTCTTTTCTCTCAAATTAAAAAAAAATGGAAAATAACAAAGAAATGAGAACGTGGTTGAATGATTTTAATTTGCCACATCCAATTGTAATCGCTGGGCCATGTAGTGCCGAAACCGAAGAACAAGTATTGAAAATTGCACACGAATTGAAAGATTCTAAAGTGTCTATTTTTAGAGCGGGTATTTGGAAACCAAGAACGCGTCCGGGTGGATTTGAAGGTGTTGGTGAAATTGGGTTGAAATGGTTGCAAAAAGCCAAAGCTGAAACGGGTTTGTTAATGGCTGTTGAAGTGGCTAATGCGGCTCACGTAAAATTAGCTTTAGAATATGATATCGACGTGTTGTGGATTGGGGCACGCACCACCGTAAATCCATTTGCCGTTCAAGAAATTGCCGATGCATTGCAAAATACTAATAAAATTGTATTGGTAAAAAATCCAGTAAATCCTGATTTAGCGTTGTGGATTGGTGGTGTAGAACGTTTGTATAATGCAGGAATTAAAAAATTAGGCATCATTCACAGAGGATTTTCAACCTATGAAAAAACCAAATACAGAAACAATCCGGAGTGGCAAATTGCCATTGACTTCCAACATAGATTTCCCGATTTGCCTTTGATTATTGATCCATCACACATTACAGGAAATCGCGATATGATTTTTCAAGTGACGCAAGAAGCCTTGGATTTGAATTACGACGGAATGATTATTGAAACCCATATTGATCCCGATAATGCTTGGAGTGACGCCGCCCAACAAGTTACGCCAGAGCGTTTGAAGAAAATTATTTTCGATTTGACCATCAGAAAAGAAACCGATGATGCCGACGATTACCAACAACGATTGAATGTGCTTCGTGGAAAAATAGATGAATTTGATGTGAAATTATTGGATGTTATTGGTAAAAGAATGAAAGTTGCCGAAGATATTGGTGCTTTGAAAAAAGAGAAAAATGTAGCCGTATTGCAAAACAAACGTTGGAATGAAGTATTGGATAAAATGATCTTAGAAGGAAGCCAAAAAGGACTAAGTGAAGCGTTTATAGTGCAATTTTTTAAAGCGATTCACCAAGAAAGTATTACGCATCAAGAGAAAATATTTAATCAATTATAAATATTGAATTACGAATTATGTATTGTAAATTAGTTGTAATTTTGCCATGCATAATTCGTAATTTTCAATTCAAAATTAAATATGACTGGACTAGTTTATAAATCGACCGGAAGTTATTACACTGTAAAGACCGAAGACCATCAGGTTTATGAATGCCGTATTAAAGGCAAGTTCCGCATGAAAGGTATTAAAAGCACCAATCCGATTTCGGTGGGTGATGTGGTTGATTTTGAATTGGATACTACTACGGATGAAGAAATCGGGCAAATTCACAACATTCACGATAGAAAGAATTACATCGTAAGAAAATCGGTGAATCTTTCCAAACAAACACACATTATTGCTTCTAACATTGATGTCGTTTTTCTATTGGTTACCATCAACAATCCGCCAACAACGACGAGTTTTATGGATCGTTTTTTAGTTACAGCGGAAGCCTACGGAATTGAAGCAGTGATTGTTTTCAATAAAATTGATACCTATGACGATGCTACTTTAGACGAACAATTGTATTTGCAACATGTGTATTCTGAAATTGGGTATACCTGTTTGCGTGTTTCGGCTAAAGATGGAAAAGGATTGGATGCTCTTAAAGAAATGATGACTGGAAAAGTATCTATGTTTTCAGGGCATTCGGGTGTTGGAAAATCGACTTTGGTGAATGCTTTAGAACCCAATTTAGATTTAAAAACCAAAACCATTTCGGAACAAAGTAAGCAAGGGCAACACACTACGACGTTTGCAGAAATGTATGATTTATCTTCTTTTGATGCCAAAATTATCGACACACCAGGAATCAAAGGATTTGGTATTGTGGACATGGAAAAAGAAGAAATTGGAGGTTATTTTCCTGAATTTTTCAAATTGAAAGACCAATGCAAATTCAACAATTGCTTACACAAAGAAGAACCGCATTGCGCCATTAAAAAAGCATTAGAAGAAGATAAAATTGCGTGGTCGCGATACAACAGTTACCTCAAAATCTTAGAAGGCGACGACGAACATTACCGACAAGATATTTACAATGACGACCGAATTGCGAGTGATGAAACACGAAAATAAGTTGTTTCAAAAATCAATTTCAAAAGTCAATTTCAAAAGTCAATTTCAAAATTCAACTTCAAAATTCAACTTCAAAAGTCAATAGTTTTGTCATTCTGAGGAACGAAGAATCTCATAAAGAAAACAAACCAATCACTATGAAAGCAGTATTACAGCGAGTATCAAAAGCATCAGTTGAAATAAACAGTAAGGTAGTAGCTAATATTAATCTTGGATTATTGATTCTAATCGGAATTGAAGATGCCGATACTCACGAAGATACTGTTTGGTTAACATCTAAAATTGCCAATCTTCGTATTTTTGGTGATGAAAACGAGGTGATGAATCTTTCTGTCAAAGATATTGATGGAGAAGTGATTGTAGTGAGTCAATTTACACTTCATGCATCTACCAAAAAAGGCAATCGTCCTTCCTATATTAAAGCGGCTAAACCCGATATAGCAATTCCGATGTACGAAAATTTTGTAATTTTATTAGAAAAAGAAATTGGAAAAAAAGTGCAAACAGGTCAATTTGGTGCAGATATGAAAGTGACTCTTTTAAACGATGGTCCTGTCACCATTATCATTGATACAAAAAATAAAGAGTAAAATGTGTTTTATTTAAATAAATTCTTATTTTTGGATAAACCAAGCCAAAATGAGACATTTAATTTACCTGCCTATTCTGCTATTTTTTTTCAATATTACTTCTGCTCAAAACAGCGAATATTCCTCACTTTTAATTCCAGAAAATCTTAAAGAAAATGCCAACAGCATTGTTAGAAATCAATCGATTGATATTGATATTCTTTCACAAAAATCGATGGTTATCAAGACGTATAAAGTAGTTACAGTTTTGAATTCTAAAGGATTGAGTAATGTGGATGCTAAAGAATATTATAGTAATTCTGAAAAAATAACGTTCATTCAGGCTACTATATATAATGCTTTTGGAAGAGAAATCAAAAAAATTAAAAAAAGTGATTTTAAAGATCAAAGTGTAGCTGATGGTTTTTCAATGCTCACTGATGGGCGATTTCTTTTTCTGGATTACACCCCAACTGATTATCCATTTACGGTCGCTTTTGAAAGCGAAACTAAAACACCAAATACTGCTTTCGTTCCAAGTTGGAGTCCCATTGATGATTATTTTGAAAGCGTTCAGAAGTCGGAAATTAAAGTCCATTTTCCTTCCGATTTAGGATTTAAGTATAAAGAAATCAATCTCGAAGGAAAAGGAGTGGTAAAAACCGAATTACCCGGTAATATTACGTTTAAAGTAGAAAATATAGCTGCTGAAAAACCAGAAGATTTTTCCCCATCATCTGATAAAATTCTACCAACAGTGAAGTTTGGATTGGAAAAATTTTACCTTGAAGGAGTTGAAGGAACAGCAAAAACATGGGAAGACTTTGGCGCATGGACTTACAATTCTCTTTTAAAAGACACTGAAGAATTACCTGAAGAAACCCAAAATAAAATAAGAGCGTTGGTTGGTACTGAGACGGATCCTATCAAAAAAGCAAAAATAGTGTATCAATACGTGCAAGACAAAACCCGTTACGTAAGTATTCAATTAGGAATTGGCGGTTGGAAGCCCATGCTTGCCAAAGATGTTGATCGTTTGGGGTATGGCGATTGTAAAGCCTTAACCAATTATACTAGAGTTCTTTTGAAAACTATAGGTGTAGAATCGTATTACACAGAGATTTATGGGTCAACGGGAATGAAAGATTTTCAAAAAGATTTTGTAGCCATGCAAGGCAATCATGTTATATTGGCATTGCCTAATAAAGATAAAATGCTGTTTTTAGAGTGCACAAGTCAAACGTTACCTTTTGGTTTTCAGGGAGATTTTACCGACGACCGATATGCACTATTGGTTAAACCTGAGAAAGGAGAAATCATTAAAACCAATCAATATTCTGAAAAAACCAGCTCGCAAATTTCAAAAGGAAATTATGTTCTTGACTTAGAAGGAAATATTACTGGAGCAGTTAAAATAAAGTCCAAAGGCATTCAATACGATAATATTTTCGCTCTTGAAAGATCGGCAAAAGAAGAAATTGATGAACATTACAAATCTCATTTTTTCTGGATTAATAATTTGAAAATGGAAAAAATAAAGTTCAACAACAATAAAGACGAAGTTGAATTTACGGAAGATTTGCAAATTAGTGCTGCGGGTTATGGCAAAAATAACGGTGGTCTGATGATGCTTCCAATCAATTTGTTCAATCAAAATTCTAACATACCACAACGGTATCGTTCTCGAAAAAACCCATTCGAGATTTCTAGAGGATTTTACGATGAAGATGAGATTGAGGTAACTATTCCTGAAGGGTTAAAACTAGATGCCAAACCAGAAAATACAGAAGTGAAAGATAAATTTGGCACCTACAAAATGGAGATTATTGTGGTGAGTCCCAATACACTTTTATACAAACGTTCATTACTTATCAATAAAGGATTTTACGATAAATCGGAATATGAGAATTACCGAAAATTTAGAGAGCAAATTGCCAAAATTGATAATTCAAAAATAGTTTTAACCAAAAAATAAAAGCCATGAAAAAAATCGCATTTGCACTACTATTCTTTGTAATAGTATTTGGAAACAGTTATGCCCAAAAAAGAGAGTTAGGAAATGTTACTGTAGACGAATTAAAAGAAAAAGTACATCCTAAAGATTCTTCTGCGGTTGCTGCTGTCCTTTTTGAAAAAGGTAGAAGCTATTTTGAATACAATCAAGAAGAAGGTTTTAGAGTGATAACTGAAGTTGAAGTTAAACTTAAGATATATAAGAAAGAAGGCTACGATTGGGCCAATAGAACTGTTTCTTTTTACATAGGTGGTGGCGTTAGTGAATCGGTTTCTTTTGCTAAAGCAGTAACCTACAATCTTGAAAACAATCAAATTGTAAAATCGAAACTTAAAAGTGATGGAGAATTTGTTGAAAAAGTGAATAAATTTTGGTCTCGTAAAAAAATATCGATGCCCAATGTAAAAGAAGGATCTATTGTAGAATATAAATACACCATTAGGTCTCCGTATATTTCTACATTACCAGAATGGAATTTCCAATATTCAATTCCAGTAAGTTATTCAGAATATGAGACTTTAATACCCGAATATTACATTTATAATACCTATCGCAAAGGTGCTTTACAACTTATTGAAACCAAAGATGCGACCAATAAAACAGTAATGATTGTCGATAAAGAACGCTCAATGCAATCCATTCGAAGCGGAGCTCAATCGGGAATAAAGAGTACTACAAGTGAATTTAGATACATCGAAAATAAAACAAAATTTGTTTTGGAAAACGTTCCAGCTTTAAAGGACGAATCATTTGTAAACAATATTGATAATTACAGGTCTAGTGTGCAACATGAACTTTCTGAAAAAAGGTTGCCACAAGCAATTGCAGAGTTTTATTCTACTACTTGGGAAGATGTCACCAAAAAAATATACGAGAGTGAAGATTTTGGGGATCAACTAAATAAGGACAACTATTTTGAAGGTGATGTTAAGACGTTATTACAAGGATTGACTACAGCAGAAGAAAAAATAGCAACCATTTTCTCTTTTGTACAATCTAGAATGAACTGGAATAAATACAATAGTTATTCTTGTGATGATGGGGTGAAAAAAGCCTATCAAGACAAAACAGGAAATTCGGCAGAAATAAATTTAATGTTGGTTTCTATGCTGCGTTATGCACAATTGGATGCCAATCCAGTATTGGTTAGTACACGCGCCAATGGGATATCACTTTTTCCAAGTCGAACAGCCTACAATTTTGTTATCGCTGCCGTAAATATTAATGAAAACCTTATTTTGTTGGATGCAACAAGTAAAATCGCACTTCCCAATATTTTACCGGTTAGAGATTTAAATTGGTTTGGACGAATCATCAGAAAAGACGGTACGTCAGATTTGGTTGATTTAATGCCAAAAACACTATCCTATGATGTGGTTAATATGTTAGTAACTATGGATGATAAAGGACAAATTTCGGGTAAAGTTAGAGAGCAATATCTAGACCATAGTGCCTTGCGTTTCAGAGATAATTTAGGAGGATTAACTAAAGATGCTATCGCAGAAAAAATTGAAAAACAATTCAAGGGAATTGAAATTGCAGATTATGAATTGTCTAATTCTAACATATCAGAACCAGTTGTGGAAAAATATGCGGTTACAAGTTCCAACGTCAGCGAAATTATTGGGGATAAAATTTATTTTTCACCGATGCTTTATTTGGCTACTACCGAAAATCCATTTAAACAAGAAACACGAGAATATCCTGTAGATTTTTCCTATCCTTTTAGAGATAAATACATGATTAATATTACCATTCCAGATGGATATACGGTAGAAAGTACGCCCAAATCTATTGCAATTGCTATGGATATGAAATACGGTGCTTTTAACTACACGGTTACGGTAATGAATTCTCAAATTCAATTGTCTGCTGTTTTAGATATTAATACGTCTATTATTGCTCCAGACGATTACAATACCTTAAAAGAATTTTTTAAAGTTGTTGTAGAAAAACAGAATGAAAAGATAGTATTAAAGAAAATATAAAGCAACTATGAAAAAAGCACTATTTGTCATATTCGTTTTTTTTTGTTTGAGCAGGGTATCAGCTCAAAATTTCGAATTAGATAAAGTAACCAAAGAGCAATTGTTACAAAAAGTGCATCCTAAAGATACTTCGGCTGCTGCTGCTATACTCTTTAAAAAAGCACATGTTATTTATAATTATAGTGAGAAAAAGGGTTTTACTACTACAACAGAGTTTTCTATAAAGCTTAAAATCTATAAAAAAGATGGGTTAAAGTGGGCCAATTTCGAGATTCCTTATTATGTAGGGTATACTGAATTAAATGATGAACAAGTTAATATCTTAAAAGCCACTACTTATAATTTAGAAAATGGGAAGATAGTAAAACAAAAAGTCTCAAGCGAAAGCAAATTTAAAGAAAAGGTAAATGAGTTGTGGGAAACTAAAATGGTCACATTTCCCAATGTCAAAGAAGGCTCAATTATAGAACTAAAGTATGAGTT
Organism: Flavobacterium sp. FG139; assembly: GCF_057809695.1. NCBI lineage: Bacteria > Pseudomonadati > Bacteroidota > Flavobacteriia > Flavobacteriales > Flavobacteriaceae > Flavobacterium > Flavobacterium sp. FG139. Next base: position 122,951 of record NZ_JBMDKL010000004.1, on the reverse strand, counting down.
CAAATCAGAAAATTTATCTGAATTGCCTGTATTTCAATACCAATATCAAATACCAGTAGATTATGCACAATTGCTAACCGAAATTCCTGGTTTTTATTTGTACCAAGCCATGAAAGCAGGCTATGTTGATGTGAGTATGAATGATAAAATTGAAGATGCCTCGAGAGAGTATATGGACGAAGGACATAATACACGATATCTTACTTACCAGCAAATAAAGACAATTTACGAAGTAATGGATGTACCTGCTTTGTTAGAAGAAGATTACGTTAGTAACATTAACGACTATTATGGTAAAATTGAACATGAATTAAAAACGATTCAATATCCAAATGAACCTGTAAAACAAATTGCCACATCATGGGAAAGTGTTGCGAAGTCGATCTATGAAGAAAAAAATTTTGGTGGCGAACTGTTGAAAATTGATTATTTTTTACCTGATTTAAAAAAGATAACCGATAAAACAGAATCCAAAGCCGATCGTCTCAAACAAATTTATGAGTATGTAAAAAACAAAATGAATTGGGACAACAAAAGAGGCTATTATGTCATTAAAGGTGTAGAAAAAGCCTATGCTGAAGCTACAGGAAATGTTGCCGAAATCAATCTCATGTTGACTTCAATGTTAAAAATGGGTGGTTTAGAGGCAAATCCGGTTTTATTAAGCACACGTGATAACGGAGTAGCTTTGTTTCCCAATCGCTCTAAGTTCAATTATGTAATAGCATCGGTAGAACTCGATGGAAAGCGCTATTTGCTTGATGCTACGAATAAATATGGTACGATAAATAATCTTCCAACTAGAGATTTAAACAACAAAGGACGCTTAATTAACAAAGACGGTTCGTCGGAAGAGATTAATCTGATGCCCGAATATAATTCATTGTATAACATGAATCTTATTGGTGCTATTGATGCCGATGGTGTTATTACAGCTCAAGTTAAAGAGCAATATTTTGATTACAATGCCCTGCGATTTAGAACCAATTATTCAGGTGTTTCCAAAGAAAGTTATATTGAAAATCAAGAGAAAAGAAATCCCGGACTTGAAATCAGTAATTATGAATTGAAAAATGACAAATCGGTTTATGAACCTGTAATTGAAACTTATTCTATTAAAAATAAAAATGCAGTGGAACTCATTGGAAATAAAATCTTTTTTTCACCAATGTTATATTTTGCGATGACTCAAAATCCGTTCAAACAAGAAAACCGATTGTACCCTGTTGATTTCTCATTTCCGTCTAAAAATAAATACGCATTCACGATCACCATTCCAGAAGGCTATCAAGTAGAAAGCATGCCCAAACCAATAGCGATAGGAATTGACAATAAATACACAGCCTTTAATTATGCAGTTGTCAATAATGATAAACAAATCAGTATTACCGTAACTTTTGATGTAAATGCCTCGGTAATTCCATCAGAACATTATGAAGGTTTAAAACAGTTTTATAAGCTTATGCTTGAAAAAGAAAACGAGAAAATTATATTAAAAAAGATCTAGATGAGTAGGTTTAATCACTGTTTTACATTAAATTTTTATTGGTTAATTGTCTTGTTGGGATGTTCAATAAGTTCTGCTCAAAATCACGAATTGGGTAAAGTAACGATAGATGAATTGAAAGAAAAAGTGCATCCTATTGACTCTACAGCATCTGCAGCAGTATTATTTACCAAGGGAAAAGTTAGTTTTGAGTTAAATGAGAGCGATTATACAATGATTACTCAAGTTGAGGTTAAAATAAAAATTTACAAGAAAGAAGGATACGAATGGGGTAATGAAAAAATACCGTTTTATATTGGTGCTTCGGCAAGAGAATCTGTAGAATTTTCAAATGCAGTAACTTATAATTTGGTTAATGGTACTATTCAAAAAACAAAAGCAAAACCAGAAAATGAATTTGTAGAAGAAATTAATAAATCGTTTCAGGTTAAAAAAATTTCAATGCCAAATGTTAAAGAAGGAGCTATCATAGAATATAAATATACCATTAGAACGCCATTTATTACTAATATTAGAGATTGGCAGTTTCAAAAAAAAATACCCGTTAATTACTCCGAATTCACGACGGATATTCCAGAGTACCTTATATTTAATGTGTTCAGAAAAGGTTCGGCTGTTTTTGAAGAAACTAAAGATAAAATAAGTAAATACATCAGTATTTCTCAAGATCATTTGTCTTGGCAATACAAAAGAAGATTACAATACAATCCATATACCCATGATGTAGATCAAATTAGCTACATCGATAATCGTACTGTTTATAGTCTTAGAAATGTCCCTGCATTAAAAGAAGAATTATTTGTCAATAATATAAATAATTATGCTTCTGTTGTAGAGCACGAACTGTCCGGAATTAACTTGCCCGATGCTTCTTTTGAAAGCTTTTCAGTAACTTGGGAAGATGTAGCCAAAAAAATTAATGAAAGTGAATATTTTGGCGACCAACTTAACAAGACTAATTATTATGAAGATGATTTAAAAAATGTCTTGTCTACTTCACTCACTAATGAGGAAAAAACTGCCGCTGTATTTAAGTATGTTCAATCAAGAATGAATTGGAACAAACGTTTAAGTTACTATTGTTATGAAGGGGTCAAGAAAGCGTATCAAGATAAAGTGGGAAACTCGGCCGAGATAAATTTAATGTTGGTTTCTATGTTGCGACAAGCCAATCTTGAGGCCAATCCGGTTTTAATAAGTACAAGATCTAATGGTATTTCTCTTTTTCCAAGCAGGTCAGCCTTTAACATTGTTATTGCATCGGTTCTCATTGATGGTAAATTGGTGTTATTGGATGCGACTAGTAAATATGCAACACCAGGAATGTTGCCCATCCGAGATTTGAATTGGTTTGGCCGATTAATAAAGAAAGACGGAACCTCAGAAATGGTCGATTTAATGCCAACAACAACCTCCTATGATGTGGTAAATATGATAACCAGTATAGATGTTACTGGACAAGTAAAAGGTAAGATTAGAGAGCAATACCTTGATTATAGCGCTATAGAGTACCGAGAAAAATTAAGCGAACTGAATCAGAACGAGGTTATTGAAAAAATAGAAAAAAAATACAATTCGTTAGAGATTGAAAATTTTGAATTGACTAATAATACTACTACCAATGAGTCAGTTGTGGAAAAATATGATATTAAAACTAATGGAGCAACCGAAGTTTTGGAGGGCAAAATTTATTTCTCACCAATGATTTGCTTTGCCATGAGCGAAAATCCATTCAAACAAGAAACCAGAGCCTATCCGGTAGATTTTTCATTTCCTTTTCGTAACAAATTTACAAGTACCATCACTATTCCTGAAGGATATCAAGTAGAAAGTCTTCCAAAATCTATTGCTATTTCGATGGAAATGAAATATGGCACATTTAATTATACGGTAACCAATACAGAGTCTCAAATACAATTAACAGCTGTGCTTGAAATTAAAACTTCCATAGTACCTCCAGAAGATTATGATATTCTAAAAGAATTTTATAAAGTAGTTGTAGAGAAAGAAAACGAGAAAATCGTACTTAAAAAAATCTAATTTACCGCTTTCAAACCAATAAAAAGAACTATTATCTGCCATGCTTTCCTAATTATATTTATATTTTTGTGGGATTGTTTTTCGAATTAAAAAATAAACTCATGGATTTAAAAAATTCCCAACTAGACGTAGACAACTGGATTAAAAACCACGGCGTTCGCTATTTTAACGAATTGACCAATATGGCGCAACTTACCGAAGAAGTAGGTGAAGTAGCCCGAATTATTGCGCGTCGTTATGGGGAACAATCGGAAAAAGAATCGGATAAAAACAAAGATCTTGGTGAGGAACTAGCTGATGTGGTTTTTGTGGTCTTGTGTTTGGCAAATCAAACAGGAATCGACCTTCAAGCCGCTTTTGATAAAAAGATGGATTTGAAAACCAACCGCGATCACGACAGACATCACAACAACGAAAAATTGAAATAATTGTGAATCTCAAAGTAGAAAAGTCAAAAGTCGAAAGTCGAAAGTTGAAAGTTCAAATAACAGGAAGTAAATCAGAAACCAACCGATTGTTATTGTTACAAGCGCTATATCCTAACATCACTCTAGAAAACACCTCTAATTCTGATGATTCTGAAGTGATGATTAACGCACTTCAAAAATCCTCAGTCTTCAATCCTCAATCCTCAATTGTAGACGTTCATCATGCTGGAACGGCAATGCGTTTTCTAACCGCTTTTTTTGCCATTCAAGAAAATAGCGAAGTAGTTTTAACAGGCTCGTCACGAATGAAGGAGCGACCAATAAAAATCCTTGTAGAAGCCTTAATCCAATTAGGAGCAACTATTACTTACGAAGAAAATGAAGGCTTTCCACCCATAAAAATCATAGGAAAGAAACTATCTAAAAGTCAAGTATCACTTCCAGCCAATGTAAGCAGCCAATACATTTCAGCTCTTTTATTAATTGCTCCAAAACTTGAAAATGGTTTAGAATTAACTCTTGAAGGTGAAATTACGTCGGTTCCTTACATCAAAATGACTTTAGGATTGCTAAATGAAATTGGTGTTGAAACTTCATTTTCAGGAAATGTTATCACAGTGAAATCCAAATTATCCATTGGTAATCGTCAATTATCCATTGAAAGTGATTGGAGCTCAGTATCGTATTTCTATTCAATAGTGGCTTTGTCAGAAGTGGGTACTCAAATCACATTGTCAACCTACAAACAAAACAGCCTTCAAGGCGATAGTGTGTTGGCCGAAATCTATGAGAGTTTTGGAGTGATGACTTCTTTTAATGAAGATAATTCCATTACAATTTCAAAAGCTAAGAACGAGCATTCAGCCGAAGTGAACTTTGATTTAAACAATTCACCAGACATCGCTCAAACCATTACGGTAACGTGTTTCGGATTGGGAATTGGGTGCCATTTAACAGGTTTGCATACGTTGAAAATTAAAGAAACTGATAGATTGGAAGCGCTAAAAACAGAATTGTCAAAATTGGGAGCAAAAATTACGGTAACAAATGATGCTCTAACAATCGAAAAATCCAATAATATAAAGTCGAATATAGAAATAGCCACCTATCAAGACCATCGAATGGCCATGGCTTTTGCACCATTAGCACTAAAAGCTCCACTAGCGATTCAAGACGCTGAGGTAGTTTCAAAATCGTACCCAACCTTTTGGAAGGATTTAAAAACCATAGGTTTTAGTATTTTTGAAGAAGAATAAAACTAAGAAACTTAGATTCTTAAAGCCTTTACACTTCTTTTTCAAAATAAACCGTAAAACACTTGACAACGCCTATCTCACCGTCGTATATTTGCAAACTGAATTTTAAAGGGCTAAGGAAAACAACCTTAAACTTTTAAACTCTTAAACTTTTAAACTCTTTTTAAATGAAATTATCTCATTTTCAATTCAATCTTCCCACAGAATTATTAGCTGAATTTCCAGCAGAAAACCGCGACGAATCTCGTTTGATGGTAATCGATAGAAAAACAGGTACCATAGAACATAAAATGTTTAAAGACATCATTAATTATTTTGGAGAAGGTGATGTAATGATTCTAAACAACACCAAAGTTTTTCCTGCAAGAATGTATGGAAATAAAGAAAAAACTGGTGCTAGAATTGAAGTGTTTTTATTGCGTGAATTGAACGCAGAACAACGTCTTTGGGATGTTTTAGTAGATCCTGCTCGTAAAATCAGAATCGGAAATAAATTATATTTCGGAGATGATGATTCGTTGGTAGCTGAGGTAATTGACAATACCACTTCTCGCGGTAGAACTTTGCGTTTTCTTTACGACGGTTCATACGAAGAATTTAGAAGAAAATTGACAGAGCTAGGTGAAACGCCAATCCCAAAATACATCAATCGTGAAGTAACCGAAGAAGATGCCGAACGTTACCAAACCATTTATGCCAAAGAAGAAGGTGCGGTTGCCGCTCCAACTGCTGGTTTGCACTTTTCAAAACATCTTTTAAAACGCTTGGAAATTAAAGGCGTGAATTTTGCCGAAGTAACCCTACACGTTGGTTTAGGAACTTTTAATCCAGTCGAAGTAGAAGATTTATCGAAACACAAAATGGATTCGGAGGAATTAAAGATTACGCAAGAAGCCTGTGATATTGTAAACAATGCAAAAGCAAACAAAAAGAAAATCTGTTGTATCGGAACCACTTCGATGCGTGCTATTGAAAGTTCGGTTTCGTCTGCAAGAACGCTCAATCCTTATGATGGTTGGACGAATAAATTTATTTTCCCACCTTACGATTTCAGTATTGCCGATTGTATGGTAACCAATTTTCATACACCAAAATCGACGTTGTTAATGATGATTTCCGCTTTTTGTGGCCACGATTTAATGCGTAAAGCCTACGACGAAGCCATCAAAGAAGGATACAAATTCTACTCCTATGGTGATGCCATGTTGATTTTATAATCACTACATATACAAATACAATCTCATCAGCAATGGTGAGATTTTTTTTTGGAGCGAATCGTTCGGGCATTGCTACAATCGCTATTCCTGCTATTCGTCTCGTTAAAAAAACGAGACTACTATCAGAGCTAGTTAGCCATCGTCTTACATAAAAGTCAATTTTCAAAAGCTCTTTTTTCTGTTCTCTTTTTTCTATACATTTACAGCACAAACAATACCCACAATGACATTTCAAAATACACGTGAATTCGCGCAGCAATTGGACGCTCAAGACGAATTAAAAAACTACAGAAACGAATTCATTTTCCCACAACACAACGGAAAAGATGTGATTTACTTCACGGGAAATTCACTAGGATTACAACCCAAACGCACCAAAAAATATGTTGACGATGTCATTAACGATTGGGCAAACCTTGCCGTAGAAGGTCATTTCTATGCTGAAAAACCTTGGTGGGATTACCACGAACGTTTTGCTGCACCGTTGAGTACAATTGTAGGCGCCAAACCTTCAGAAGTTACGGTAATGAATACCCTAACCATCAATCTGCATTTGTTAATGGTGTCGTTTTATCGCCCAACAAAAACACGTTATAAAATCATTTGCGAAGAAAAGGCCTTCCCATCTGATCAATACATGTTTCAATCGCAAGTCAATCACCACGGTTATAAACCAGAAGATGCTATTGTCGAAATCAAAAGACGTGAAGGTGAACACAACATTCGTCTCGAGGATATTCTTTCTAAAATTGAAGAAGTTGGAGATGAATTAGCGTTAGTATTATTTGGCGGCGTAAACTATTATACCGGTCAAGTTTTTGACATGAAAGCCATCACCGAAGCAGGCCATAAAGTTGGGGCTTATGTAGGTTTCGATTTGGCGCATGCAGCCGGAAATATTGCCTTAGAATTACACGATTGGAAAGTAGATTTTGCAGCTTGGTGTTCGTATAAATACATGAACTCCGGACCCGGAAATGCTTCAGGCTGTTTTGTACATGAAAAGCACCATCATGCTAATTTACCACGTTTTGCTGGATGGTGGGGCCACAACAAAGAACGTCGTTTCAAAATGGAACCTTCTTTTGATCCAGTTCACGGCGCCGACGGCTGGCAAGTAAGTAATTTGCCTATTTTGTCTTTAGCGCCATATTTAGCTTCAGTAGAGCTGTTTGCCGAAGTAGGAATGGAAAAATTAATTGCCAAAAGAAACCAAATTACCGCTTATTTGGAATTTATTTTACACCAAATTGATAAAGAAGTTAACAGTACTTTCGAAGTAATTACACCTTCTAATCAAGAAGAAAGAGCGTGTCAATTGTCTGTTTTTCTTCATGGTGAAGGCAGAAGTTTATTTGATTATTTGATGAAAAACGGTGTAATCACTGACTGGCGCGAGCCTAATGTAATTCGTTTGGCTCCGGTACCATTATATACTTCATATGAAGACATGTTTGATTTTGGTCAAATATTAAAACAAGGAATTTTAGCACATCGTTAATAAATAAATTTTTGAGATTTCATAAAATTGGTTTTATTTGTAACCTATTGAAATCTAAAAAACTAACCAATACACCTTATGAAGTTAAAATCTAGCCTTGTTTTACTGCTTTTAGTTGCAACGGTCTTTACATCTCATGGGCAAGTTTCTGATAAAGAAAACGATGCGAGAGCATGGATAACGTCGCACGCTAAAGATTTAAACATTAAATCTTTTCATACCTTTAAATTAAATTTTGTTCGAAAAAGTCTGTCTGGAGAAACCTTGCGTTTTCAACAAATGGTGAATAATGTTCCTGTTTTTGATTCGGAAATAGTGATTCATTTTTCTCCAAATAATGAAATTACATACACCTCAAATACCTATGATGCTACGGTGCTAAACATAGCAACGGTTCCTGCAATTACCAAAGAAGCAGCTATTCAGGCATCTAACACAGCTTTAAAAGTAACTGCCGCTATTTCATACCAAGACTGTAAATTGTATGTGTATAATAAATCGGGTGAAACAAATTTAGTGTACCGAGTATTAACTGATACCGAAAATATCAACGGTAGTTGGGAAGCTATTGTAGATGCTCAGTCGGGTGAAGTGCTGAGCTTGAACGATATTGCACGATATCATATCGAAAAGCCAAAAAAGAAATCGAAAGAGAAAGAAGCACCAAAGCCAACTCAAAAAGAAACGGCTGTGGCTTCACCTAATTTTGTTTCTGGAACCGGAATGATTTTTAATCCAGATCCTCTTTCAGTAGCGCAAGTTGCTTATGGTGGAACGTATGTTGATAATAGTGATGCTTCCAATGCACAACTTACAGCGGCTAGAAGTTCGGTTGTAATTCCTGAGTTAGAATTGGCAGCAGGCGTTTATAAACTTAAAGGAACCTATGCTGAAATTAAAAATTTAGCCAATCCAAACAAAGGACTTTTTACACAAGCTACAACAGATTTTAGTTTTACTCGTGATAATGATGCTTTTGAAGCTGTTAATGCTTACTATCATATTGATAAAAGCATTCGTTATGTAAATGAGACATTAGGGATTGTATGTCGTCCATCGACTAATAATGGTGTGCTTTGGTTCGATCCTAGCGCAGAAAGTGGTGCCGACAATTCACATTATTCTAACGGGCAATTGCATTTTGGTGAAGGTGGAGTAGATGATGCCGAAGATGCCGACGTAATTTTACACGAATTAGGACACGGTTTACACGATTGGATTACCAACGGTTCGCTTTCTCAAGTTAACGGTTTGAGTGAAGGTTGCGGTGATTATTGGGCACTGTCATACAGCAGAAGCTTGAATCAATGGCCATCAACCAGTGCAGCTTATAATTATGTGTTTAGTTGGGATGGACATAATCCATTTTGGGCTGGAAGAATTACCAATTATACGGCTAATTATCAAACAGGTTTAACAGGAACCATTCATACCGATGGTCAAATTTGGGCAACAGCATTAATGAAAATCTATGATGTTATCGGAAGAACCAAAACCGATAAAGCATTTTTAGAAGGATTATCAAATACCAATAGTTCTACTAATCAACAAGATGCAGCAATCGCGGTACGTCAAGCCGGTATTGATATGAATTTTCCGTGTGCCGACATTCAAACGATGACCGATAAATTTACAGAAGCGGGTTATGTGATGCCAGCTGTAGCATTGCGCATTAATTGTCCTGCCGATCAAACGGTGGCTGCCGACGGTACCAATTCCTATACTGTGCCTAGTTATGCGAGTTTATCAAATCCCATCAGTCAAAATTGTAATGCTGTAGTGACACAATCGCCAGCTGTAGGTTCAGTGGTAGCTCCAGGAACCTATACCGTTACCATGACTGCCACTAGCGGAACTACAGCTACATGTAATTTTACCCTAACGGTAACTCCAAATTTAGCCGTAGCTCAGAATGCGAAAGAAAACATTGTAATTTTTCCTAATCCAGCCAAAAATCAAATCACTATTAAAGGCGAGTTTGATACCAAAGAAAGTATCACAATTTACAACTTGTTAGGGCAAAAAGTGATTGAAAAAACAATTACCTCTAACGAAGAAAAAATAGATGTGTCTAAACTGGAAAGTGGTGTATATACTATTTATTTTAATACTTCAAAAGCTTCCTATAAGTTTGTAAAAGAATAAATTTCACACTTAATTTTTAAACCACAACTAATGCATATTTGTTGTGGTTTTTTTATTTCAAAAGCTTCTAAACATCTTTTGCAAAAACCTCATATCCTTAGTACCTTTGCACCTTATTACTTATAAAATGACAAAAGAACAAATTATACAAAATTTTGATCCAAGCCAACCCGGACTTGCAGATGCGACCGTTTTTGGATTACCATTTTCAGCTGAACAATCCGAAATTATTATCATTCCTGTGCCTTGGGAAGTAACGGTAAGTTATGGTGCCGGAGCATCGGAAGGTCCAGAAGCCATATTGGATGCCTCTTTTCAAGTCGATTTGAATCATCAAGATTTTCCTGAATTATGGAAACTCGGAATGTATTTAGCCGAAATTCCAGAATCATGGAAAACCAATTCAGATAAGTATAAAGCATTGGCACAACCCATTATTGAAGCTTTGGAAGAAGGGAAAAATGTAGATGAAATTCCGAATTTGAAAGCCGATTTAGATAGAATTAATGCTGTGTGTCGCGATTTGCATACTGAGGTCAAAGAGACCGTATTGCATTGGATGAATCAAGGTAAAAAAGTAGTGTTACTGGGCGGCGACCATTCTACGCCACTTGGGTATTATGAGGCTTTAGCAACCCAACACGATAACTTTGGAATTCTGCATTTGGATGCTCATATGGATTTGAGAATTGCTTACGAAGGTTTCACGTATTCACACGCGTCTATTATGTATAATGCGCTACAAATCCCACAAATTTCTAAAATTGTGCAAGTCGGAATTCGTGATTTTTGCGAACAAGAAGTTGAAGTAGTACAATCGCAAAATGGAAGAGTTGTAGTGCATACCGATTCTGACTTGAAAAAGGAAACTTTTGAAGGTAAAACTTGGCAGCAACAATGTGATGCAATTATTAGCTCGTTGCCACAAAAAGTGTGCATTTCATTCGATATCGACGGAATGTATCCATGGTACTGCCCAAATACTGGCACACCTGTTCCTGGTGGATTTTCATTTGAACAAGCTACCTATTTATTCAATAAATTAGCCGAAAGAGGTAAAGAAATTGTAGGCTTTGATTTGGTAGAGGTAGCTCCTGGTGAAAACGACGATTGGGACGGAAATGTTGGGGCCCGAATGTTGTTTCATATGTGTGGCGTTTTGGCGAAAAATAATGGGTTGAACACAGGAGTAAAAATCGAGTTCCCAAGAAAATAAAACGCATTTTTAGGTATTCAGAATCTTAGCTTCAATAATTCTATAAACAATTTTAAAAATTGTGTAATACGTTATTGGGTAGACCGCTATAAATTTGTCTCATAATTTAAAACTAAAACTATTATGAAAGCAATTTATTTAATCGCGGTGTCAATGTTAATAGCATCTTGTAAGAACATGAATGATGAAGCACGTACGACAAAAGATACGAAGCAGGAAGTTATCGATTCAATGAATCAAGTAGCGGAGAAACAACGTATCATTGACTCTATGAAAACAGAGGAAGCCAATCGCAATTCCAAAAAAGAAGTAGTTGTAGTGAATCAATCTTCAGGTGCTCAAACTACAGCTGCTCCAGCTAGAAAAAAATGGAGTGGTGCTGCTAAAGGAGCTGTAATTGGCGCTGGAGTAGGTGCTATTACAGGAGCTGTAATCAGTAAGAAAAAAGGTGAAGGAGCCATTATTGGTGGTTTGGCGGGTGCTGGCGTAGGCGCTGGAACCGGTGCTATTATTGATGGAAAGAAAAAATAATTCCAACACAGACATAAAATAACAAACGGTTTATTATCGCAATGGTAATAAACCGTTTTTTATTGATTAAAATTATTGTAGTTTTGATAAGTTAAAACATTTATATGAAAAATTTCAAAAGAGTTTTAGGGGGTTTACTACTGATAATTGTATTGATTGTAGTTTCACTTGTTATCTATCTTCAAACGACAAAACCTAAATATGAAGGTGAAATTTCTATAAAAAACATCAGCAAAGAAACTACAGTTTATTTTGACGATTACGGCGTACCTCACATATATGCCAATTCTCAAAAGGATGCCTTGACAGTTTTAGGGTATGTTCATGCGCAAGATCGTTTGTGGCAAATGGAACTCATGAAACGCATTGCACCAGGTAGATTGTCAGAACTTTTTGGTACTAGAGCGCTGGCAAATGACAAATTCTTTGCTGGAATTGGGATTGAAGAAAACTCCGAAAAAGCGATTGCCCAATTGGATAAAAACTCGGAAACCTATAAACTCGCAATGGCGTATGTAGACGGAATCAATCAATACATTGAAAATGGGAAAACACCTATCGAATTTCAATTGGTGGGTGTGAAGAAAGAGAAATACACGCTCAAAGATGTGTATAATATCTTCGGATTCATGTCGTTTAGTTTTGCAATGGCTCAAAAAACAGATCCATTACTGACGGATATTCGAGACCAATACGGAATGGATTATTTGAAAGATTTCGGAATTGATGGTTCGCTTGGAACAGTCCAATTGAAAAGTTATAAAGGAAGTTCTAATGATTACGCCGAAATATCCAAATCGGTGGCAAGTTTGTTAAACAATTCACCCATTCCACCTTTTATAGGAAGCAACAGTTGGGTAATTGGTGCGCCAAAAACCAAAAACGGCAAAGTGATTTTTGCGAACGATCCACACATTGGTTTTTCGCAACCGTGTACGTGGTATGAAGCCCACATTGTGACACCCGATTATGAAATGTATGGCTATTATCTTGCCGGAACTCCATTTCCATTATTGGGACACAATCGAAATTATGCCTACGGGTTAACGATGTTTGAAAACGATGATTTAGATCTGTTTCAAGAAGAAGAAAATCCGAATAATCCCAGCGAATATAAAACTGGTGATGGGTATAAAAAGTATACCATCCGCCAAAAAATAATTAGAGTAAAAGACAGTGCTTCGGTAACGTTACATGTTAAAGAAACGATCCATGGTCCAATTATGAATGGTTTGCTTACGACTTTAACTTCTAAAAAATCAATAGCAATGTCGTGGATTTATACCCAACAAAAAAATCAAATTTTAGAAGCGGTACACGCACTTTCACATTCCAAAAGTGTTAGCGATTTTTACAATGGAGTTTCGCTAATTGCGGCACCAGGATTGAATGTAATGTATGGTGATGCTCAAAATAATATTGCTTGGATTACTTCAGGTAAACTATATAAACTAGACCAATCGGTCAATGGAAATTTCATCAGAAATGGAGCTAATGGCATCGATGATAAAAAAGAATTCCTCGATTTTTCTAAAAACCCATCGGCTATAAATCCACCGTGGAATTACGTTTATTCCTCCAATAACCAGCCCGAAGCCATTGACGGCTATCTATATCCAGGGTATTATTTGCCAAAAGATCGAGCCCAAAGAATAAATGGCTTACTGCAATCCAAAAGCAAATGGACAAGTAACGATGTTCAAACAATGATTAACGATAATACATCTGCCACAGCTAGTGATTTGATGGGAAGTTGGACGACAGTTTTGAATAAAAATGGCTCTGCAACCGAACAAAAAGCGTTACAAATACTTCAAAATTGGAAAGGAACCAATAACTTAACCGATGTAGCGCCAACCATTTTTAATAAGTGGCTGTATTTTTATTTGCAAGATACTTTTAAAGACGAATTGGGTGAAGATAATTTTAATGCCTTTCTAGGAACGCACATCATGAAGCAAACCATTGGAGCACAAAGTCAGAATGCTACTTCACCCTGGTGGGATGATGTTACAACCAAAAACCGAAAAGAAACACGAACAGAAATCTTAAATAAATCGTTTCAACAAGCGGTTGCTTCGCTTCAAAAACAACTTGGAACTAATGTACACGATTGGACGTGGAATAAAGTGCATACACTAGAACACCAACATCCCATTGGAAAAATAAAAGCACTATGCGGCTTTTTTAATGTAGGTCCGTTTGAAGTGCCTGGCTCCAATGAAGTAATCAATAATTTGTTGTTTACGTACAGTGATAATTCCAAAAATGAGGTTAAAGGCGGTCCGTCAACCCGACGAATCATTGATTTTTCTGATGTTGAAAATAGTGTCAGCATTTTGCCAACCGGCCAATCGGGTAATCCCATGAGCAAACACTACAGCGATCAAGCCGAGATGTATGCCCAAGGCAAGTTCAGAAAGATGAAAATGAATAAAACTGAGATTGAAAAAACATCCACTAAGTTGGTGTTTAAACCCGCATCATAGAAATAAACCTGCAAATTTTGAATTCGGACTTTAAAAATCAATAAATTTGCCAAACCGCTTATAAGATTTAAATGCAAACCCCACAAAAAATAGCCGTTGTAGGTTCTGGATTAGTCGGAACTTTATTGGCAATATACCTCAAACGATTAGGGCATGCCGTTCATGTTTATGACAGAAGTCCGGATATTAGAACTGTAGAATTTTCGGGACGATCTATCAATTTAGTAATGTCAAATAGAGGTTGGAAAGCCATGCAAGATGTTGGGTTGGATGACGAAATCCGAAAAATTGGAATTCCGGTCGACAAACGTGGCATTCACATGCAAGATGGAAGTTTTACTACACAATTTTACGGAAAAGAAGGCGAAGCTATTTTTTCATTGTCACGCGGAGTCTTAAACAGAAGAATGATCGACCTAGCAGAAGATGCTGGAGTGGAATTCTTTTTCAATCGCAAAATTTGGGATGTGTCGTTGGCAACCGCAACCTTGTTTGAAGGCGAATCGGAACAAGGTCAATGGGACGAATTGAACTATGATATTGTTTTTGGTGCCGATGGTGCTTTTTCTAGAATTCGCCACAGAATGCAACGCCAAAGTATGTTCGATTACTCGCAAGAGTTTATGAAAATTGGGTATAAAGAATTACATATTCCGGCTAATGCTGACGGAACACACAAAATCGATAAAAATTCGTTACACATTTGGCCCAGAGGTAATTTTATGTTGATGGGATTGTCCAATTTAGATGGGTCGTTTACTTGTACGCTGTTTATGCCGTTTGAGGGCGAAAATTCCTTTGAACAATTAAAAGACGAGAAAACACTAGTCGATTTTTTTGCAAAATACTTTCCAGATACTAAAGATGTAATTCCCGATTTAGTGAAAGATTTCTTCAAAAATCCCACCAGTTATTTGGCGATTATGAAATGTTATCCATGGACTTATGAAGATAAAGTGGCGTTAATTGGCGATTCGGCTCATGCTATCGTGCCTTTTTATGGTCACGGAATGAATGCCGGCTTTGAAGATATTACCATTTTAAACGAATTGATTGTACAATATGGCGACGATTGGAAAACGATTTTTTCTGAATATGAAAAGTCACGCAAACCCAACGCTGATGCTATTGCCGAACTTTCTAGAAGAAATTTTATCGAAATGAGTACCAAAACTGCCGATGAAAATTTCTTGTTGCAAAAGAAAATTGAAAAATGGTTTTCCGACAAACATCCCGATAAATGGATGCCGTTGTACAGTCGAGTAACCTTCAGTTTACAGCCCTATTCGGAAGCATTAGCCATTGGCGATTTCCAAAATAAAATTATGGAAGAAGTCATGCAAATGAAAGACATCGCCGCCAAATGGAATTCCGAAGAGGTCGAGCAAAAAATTATATCGCTTTTGCAATAATGTAAGAAGCTATTCCAGCTATTCGCTCCAAGCTTTTTCATTCCAAACCCATTTTGTAAGCTTTTAAAAGAGCTTCCTTTGGTCGCTTTTTACAAGCAACAAAAATGTGCTTTTCCATAAAAAAAGGCTTTCCGCTACTATCTGGGCTAGGGTTATTCGTCTTCTCGATGTACTTTGTTAAAATCAAAAGCCGGTTTGCAAATGGCAATATACTCACAAGGTTCGTCAAACGGATTGGAATATTGTACTCGTGTATTGGCTTCAATTTTAATCGATTGTCCTGCTTCTAAAACGATGGTTTCGCCTTCAATAATAAATTGCTTTTTACCCGAAAAAATATAAGTGTACTCCTCAAATTCGGGTGTTTGAAACGGCTCGCTCCATTTGGGTGGTGCAATCATGTGTGCAATAGAAATGTCGTGATTTCCTGTAGTCGGAATGCCGTGGTGTTCTTCAATTAATTTTCCGTCTGTTGTTGGAACTACAAAAGGAGCTTTTTGGATGAAATATTTTTTCATAAATCTATTTTTTATTCATTTAGTTATTTCTTAAAAATAAAATACACCGCCAACACCAAAAACCCCATGCCTATTAAGTGATTCCATTTTAAAGTTTCGTTTTTAAAAAATAATAAGGAGAAAATCACAAAAATGATTAAGGTAATCACTTCTTGAATTACTTTGAGTTGCATTAGTGTAAAAGGACCACCATTGCCTTCATAACCTATTTTGTTGGCTGGTACTTGAAAAAAATATTCAAACAAGGCCAATCCCCAACTAATTAAAACAATGGTAATCAATCCAGCGTTTTCAAACCATTTTAACTCTTTAAATTTTAAGTGTCCATACCATGCTAATGTCATAAAAATATTAGACAGAATCAGCAAACCAATAGTAATGTAACCTTTCATTATTTTTTAAATAATTTCATTAATACCCCAAAAGCACCACGAATAAAGCTCGCACTGGTCACCACTTTTAAAACCGATTTTCCTACAACACTGGCAGTGCTTGGTTCGTTGCTTTCTTGTTTTTCTTCTTCTTGAACGGTTGTTTGTTCTTGAGACTGTGTGTTGGCGTCTTCAATTTTTTTATTCAAAATTTCATAGGCGCTTTCACGGTCAATAGCTTCAGTATATTTTCTAACCAATTTCGATTTTGTATTAATTTCGGCTATTTCATCTTCTGCCAAAATATCCATTCTGCTTTGAGGCGCACGAAGCATTGTGGCTGCTAACGGTGTTGGAATTCCTTTTTCATTTAGAGCGGTTACCAAAGCTTCTCCAATTCCTAAAGCCGTAATTAATTCGTCCGTTTGATAATATTCAGAAGTAGGGTAGTTGTCGGCAGTTTCCTTGATTGATTGCCTGTCGTTGGCTGTAAAAGCACGTAAAGCATGTTGAATTTTCAATCCCAACTGCGCTAAAACGCCTTTCGGAATATCCATTGGGTTTTGCGTGACAAAGTACACCCCAATTCCTTTGGAACGAATCAATTTAATGATGGTTTCAATTTGATCTAAAAGTGCTTTACTGGCTTCATCAAACAGTAAATGTGCTTCGTCAATAAAAATAACCAATTCGGGTTGTTCTACATCGCCTTTTTCGGGCATTTGATGGTAAATCTCGGCTAATAGACTCAACATAAAAGTCGAAAAAAGCATGGGTTTATCTTGAATGTCTGTCAAACGAAGGATGTTTACATATCCTTTTCCGTTTTCGTCGATTCGCATTAAATCGTCTATCTCGAATGATTTTTCGCCAAAAAAGAAGTCGCCACCTTGTTGTTCAATTTCAATAATCTTACGTAAGATGATACCCGTAGTAGCGGTTGAAATCTTTCCGTAGCTTTCGGAAATTTCGTCTTTACCTTCCTCAGTAATGTAATTTAGCACTTTTTTAATGTCTTTTAAATCGAGTAACGGCATTTTTTTATCATCACAATATTTAAAGATGACAGCCATAACACCTGCTTGTGTTTCATTTAGGTTGAGTATTCGTGAGAATAAAACGGGACCAAATTCAGATACAGTCGCTCGCATTCGAACACCGTCTTGAGCAGAAAGCGTCATTAGTTCAACAGGAAAATCTGAAGGTGTGTATGGGATGTTTATTTTGGCATGACGTTCGGTAATAAAAGGTTTTTCCTCACCTGATTTTGCTATACCCGAAAAATCACCTTTGATATCCATCATTAAAACTGGAATTCCAAAAGATGATAATTGTTCTGATAGCACTTGAATGGTCTTGGTTTTTCCAGTTCCTGTGGCGCCAGCAATTAAACCGTGTCGGGTTACTGTTTTTAAAGGGATTTTTACTTGGGTTTCTCCCAAAGCTTCACCGTCTAACATAGCAGCACCTAAAAGAATGTGTTCGCCTTTAGTTGAATAATTTTCGTTTATGTAGGAAATGAAAGTTTCTTTTTTGCTCATCAGGTAAGGTTTGATTTGTTCTGTAATAATTAGATTAGAAGTGCAAGTTACTATTTTTTGATATCGAAATTAAAAAAAAAGGAGGGGTAAAAAAATGAATTTAGCAAATTATTCCTACTATTTTATGGAATTTAACATACTAAAATAAATATATTGGCGTTTTAGAATAATAAGTCAAATTGTTAATCGTTTAATTTATTGGGGTTTATTTTTTTGAATTTTTCACTAAATCGTTTTCGTTGAAACTAAAAATATTAATATTGAAAAAAGTTTTTTTATATCAACTAAAAAATTAAATTTGCTCCTATTCAAGTTTATTTACAACTAAAACTTATAAATTATTAAAAAACTTTTAAATTTTTAAAAAATGGCAAACGCAAAAAAAGAAAATGGGTCTAACGGAGGAGGAATGTTCTCTGGTATTGTAATTTTAGCATGTATTGCAGTAGGAATTGTAGTATGGAAATTCTTAATGGGAGCAGGTTCTAACTTTAAAGATGGTATTTCAGGAGGAGAACCATTACCAGGAAATTATCTTGCAATGGTGTATAAAGGAGGTCCAATCGTACCTGTTTTATTAGGATGTTTATTGATGGTTATTGTGTTTTCTGTTGAGCGTTTTATGGTTATTTCAAAAGCAGCTGGTAAAAATAATTTAGATGCTTTCATGAAAAAAGTACAATCAAACATTGCAGCTGGAAATATTGAAGATGCTATTGATGCTTGTGACAAACAACAAGGTTCAGTGGCTAATGCAATTAGAGCGGCACTTGTTAAATATCAAGATGTGAAAAAAGAAGGATTCAATAGCGAAGAAGCTGCTGAAACTATTCACAAAGAGATTGAAGAGGCAACTTCATTAGAAATGCCGATGTTAGAAAAACACATGACTATTCTTTCTACATTAGTATCTTTAGGAACTCTTGCAGGATTATTAGGAACAGTAACAGGTATGATTAAAGCGTTTGGTGCGTTAGCATCTGCTGGTACACCGGATCAAGCTTTGTTGGCAAATGGTATTTCTGAAGCACTTATTAATACTGCAACGGGTATTTCTACATCAGCTTTATCAATCATTATGTACAACTTCTTTACTTCTAAAATTGATACTTTGACTTACTCTATTGACGAGGCAGGTACTGCAATTGTAAATTCTTACAGAAGATTTAAAGGAAGTTTAAAATAATTTATAGTTCAACTATAATAAGTAAAAGATATAAATATGGCTCAAATAAAAATGTCCAAAAAAGCAACGTCTATTGATATGACGGCTATGTGTGACGTGGCTTTCCTTTTGCTTACTTTCTTTATTTTAACAGCTACTGCTAAGGTTCCTGAGCCAGTAAGTGTTGATACACCAAGTTCAACTGTAAAAACTAAATTGCCAGATGAAGGTTTGGTTACTATTACGGTTGGAAAAGGAAAAGAAAATGTTTTTTTTGATATCAAAGGAAGAGATACTCGTGAGAAAACTCTTGAATTGATGGGGAATAAATATAAAGTAAGTTTTACAGACCAAGAAAAAAGAGAGTTCGCCCTGATGGAAAGCTTTGGTGTTCCAATAGAAAATTTATCTGCCATCATCAAAATGAAAGGTTCAGATAGAAATAAGCCAGGTACACAAACGGGTATTCCTTTTGATTCGATAAATAACCAATTGAAAGATTGGATTTACACAGCACGTCAGGCTAACATTGAATTAGGGAAAGACAAAGACCTAAGTTTTGCAATCAAAGGTGATGCAAAACTTGAATATCCAAAAATTAAAAAAATCATGGATATTTTACAAGACCAAGACATCAATACATTTGATTTAGTAACTGGTTTAAGAGGTAAAGACTATTAATATTAAAATATAAAAAATGGCTGAATTAAATACCGGCGATAGTGGCGGAGGCAAAGGCGGCAAGGTAAGAAGTAAAAAGCAAAACTCTAAAGTAGATTTGACTGCGATGGTAGATTTGGCTTTCCTTTTGATTACTTTCTTCATGTTGACGACATCACTATCTAAGCCACAGTCTATGAACTTAGGGTTGCCAGATAAGAAAAAGGATAGTACACCCGAGAAAAACATTAAAGTAGATCAAAAGCGTACGATGACCATCATCTTGGGTGCCAACAATAAAATCAAGTGGTTCCACGGATTGTTAGAAAATCCAGAACCAAATGGTAAACCAACGGATGCTATCTATGGAAAAGATGGAATTCGTAAGGAAATCCTTAAAAGAGTAAAATCAGTAGCAGAATATTGTGCTAGTATCAATAAACCAAAAGATGGTTTAATTGTGATTATTAAACCAACTAAAAAATCTACCTACAGAAATGTAGTGGATATTTTAGATGAAATGGCCATATGTGGTGTTCCAACGTATGCTATCGTAAATGATATTACTCCAGAAGAGGCTAAACTAGTTGATGTTCCTAAACCTTAATACTGTTAAATTATGAAATTAGACTTATTAAATAGACAATGGTTAGACATTGTTTTTGAGGGACGTAACAAGAGTTATGGCGCTTACGATTTAAGAAAAAAAAATCAAGGTACATCATTAAGAGCTTTTTTTGTTGGTGCTTTTGTTTTTGCATTAGCAATTGCAACACCAATTATTGCCGATTTAATTAGCAGTGCCTCTACTGAAGATGATGCTTCTTTGAATACTAAGATTACCACGGTGAAAATGCCACCTAAGGAAAAACCAAAAGAAAATCTTCCGCCACCACCGCCACCGCCACCTAAAGTAGATCAGGTGAAATTTGTGAAGCCAGTGGTTGCAAAAACTGAAGAGATTACTGAAGACCCTCCTAAAATCAAGGAAATCGAGGACAAAAAACTAGGGGATCAAACTATTAAAGGAGATCCTGATGCAGATTTGAGAATCGAACCACCTGGTGACGGTCCAAAACAATCTGAAGTAGTTGAAGATACTAATGAAATTTACAACTCAGCTGGTGTTGAGGTTAAACCTGAATTCCCTGGTGGTATTGATAAGTTTTACAAGTATGTTTCCAATAACTTTGAACAACCAACAGATGAAGATTTTCCTGGTGGAAAGATATTAGTTTCATTTGTTGTTGAAAAAGATGGACAACTAACGGATATTAAAATTTTGAGAGATCCAGGCTATGGTGCTGGTAAAGCTGCTGAAAAAGTATTGAGAAAATCTCCAAGATGGGTTCCTGCTGAGCAAAATGGTAAAAAAGTAAGATGTTCTTACCAAATTCCAATCACAGTTACTGGAGCTGAATAATATGTTTAAACAGTTAATAGCTAACTATAAGAAGAAATCGCTTAAAGAGCGATTTCTTCTATTTATAGGAATTTTGTTTTTTTTGATTTATTTAACACTTGGAGCAATTATTATCTTTTGGCAAGATTTACCCTTGCGAATGGAGTTAAAATATAGAATTGCTTTTGGCGTTCTTTTAATAGTATATGCTTTTTTACGATTTTTACGTTTCTTCAATTCAAACAAAGATTAGATGAAAAAAATTAAATTATTTCTTATTCCAACATTAGTGGTTTTAACTTTTCTCTCTTGCAACAAGAGTACAGAAAATAAAAAAGAAAGAGATACTATTGTGGAAGGTAAAGCCAAAGTTCTGGTTGATGAAACTTTATTTCCTATAATTGAAGACCAAGTAATGGTTTTTGAAAGTATTTATAAAGCAAAAATTACATTAATTCCACAATCTGAGAAAGAAAGTATTGTCTCATTATTCGATAAGAAAGCTCAAATTATTGTGTTATCAAGAAAGTTGAATGAGCAAGAAACAAAAGTTTTAGAGCAAAAAAGAATATATCCAAAAACAACCCAAATCGCTACTGATGCAGTTGCTTTTATAAAGAGTAAATCGGTAAAAGATACTTTAATAGCTTTAAGCGATGTTGTTGATTTTATAAAAGGGAAACAAAACGGTATTAAAGGTTTGGTTTTTGACAATCCAAATTCAAGTTCAGTTCGATATTTAAGTGAGCTTGCCGGGGTCAATGCACTTCCAGAAAATGGAATATATTCTTTTAAAACTAATGATGAAGTGATCAAATATGTTTCTAAGAATGAAGGTATGATTGGGGTCATCGGGATAAATTGGGTGTCTCAGCCTAAAATAGAGATGCAACAATATATCGATAAAATAAATGTGCTAAGTGTTAAAGGCTCTGGAAATCAATATTTTTATCCAAGTCAAGATAACATAGCAACAGGAAAGTATCCTTTGGCACGTGAATTGTATATCATCAATTGTCAAGGATATGAAGGACTCGGAATTGGATTTTCGTCATTCATTGCAGGTGAGAAAGGACAAAGAATAATATTAAAATCAGGGCTTGTTCCTGTTAGAGTCCCAGGACGAAAAATAATAACAAGAAATCAAATAGAAAACGATAGTAAATAAAATTCTAAGAAAATGAAACGATTTAAAATTTTCAGTATGGCTTTTTTAGCGGCTTCTGCCGTTGCTCAAGCGCAAGATATTGACCAAGCTAAAAAGGCATTAGATGCTGAACAGTATGAAAAGGCAAAATCAATGTTAAAAGGAATTGTTCAATCTAAACCAGAAAGCGGAAAAGCTACTTTCTTGTTGGGTAATATATATTTGAAACAAAATATAGAAGACTCTGCAAAAATCTACTTCCAAAAAGGATTGACAGCTCCAGATGGCGGAAAATTCAATAATATTGGATTAGGCCAAATTGACTTAGAAAACGGCAACACTGCTGCGGCACAAGCTAAATTTGATTTGGTTATGAAAGATATGAAGAAGAAAGATGTTGAAGAATATCTTTACATCGCTCAAGCTTTTATGAATACTTCTAAACCAGATTATAAGTCTGCCATTAACTTATTAAACAAAGCTAAATTAGTAAATCCAAATGATGCTAATGTCAAGTTGTCTTTAGGAGATGCTTATTATGGTGACAAAAATCAAAACGATGCCTATGCTTCCTACAGAGATGCCTATGCTATTGATAATACCTTAATTAGAGCCAAAATGCAACAAGGTGTTCTTTTAAAAGGAGCAAAAGCTTATACAGAAGCCATTAAGGCATATGATGAAGTGGTTGCCTTAAATGCAAATTATGGTCCGGTTTACCGTGAATTAGCAGAAACGTATTATTTATGGGCGAATAATAAACCTTCTACTTATAATGAAAATATTGCAAAAGCACTTACTAGTTATGAGAAATACATGAGTCTTACTGACTATTCATTGCCTTCACGTATGCGTCATGCCGATTTCTTAATCTTAGCAAAAGATTATAAAGCATTAGAATTGGAAGCTAATGAAATGAAAAAATTAGATAAAGTTAACCCTAGAATTTTACGTTATTTAGGATATGCTGCTTACGAAAATGGAAATGCTGATGCAGCAATTACTGCTTTAAATGAATACATTTCTAAAGGAACTAAAGTTATTGCTGGTGATTATTTTTATCTAGGTCTTGCAAAAATTAAGAAGTCTATTGCTGAAGATGGAAAAACGGTGGATGCAACACTTCTTGCAGAAGGTACTACAGATTTAAAAAAATCAATTGAAATGGAAGCATCATTAGCGAATGCTCTAAATGAGATTGGTAAAAAATATTTCGGATTGAAATTATACGGTGTTGCAGGTAATATTTTTGAAGCTGCTATTATGAATCCAGCTTCTAAAAATTTCACAGAAGACAACATTTATTATGGTTTGTGTGTTTACACTGTTAATCGTGGTAAAGATGATAAAACGATGGATAAAGTGGCCATGCAAAATGCGGATAAGGCGATGGATACCGTTATTGTTGCCACGCCAACTTATCAAGATGCCTACTTATACAAAGCGCGTATTAATAATAGTTTGGGTAACGATCAAGTTATGGCTGCCACATATCAACTTTATTTAGATGTACTGAATGCCAAAGGTGCTGATGAAGTAACTAAGGCCAAAGCTAAAGTAACAGAAGCCTATAATACAATGGCCGCTTATTTTGCCAATACGGATAAAGCTAAAGCAAAAGAATTGTTGAATAAAACGTTAGCAATCGATCCAACAAATACTTACGCTATTGAGTCTTTGAAAATTTTAAAATGAACTACAGAAACAACAGTCTCTGAACCAAAGCCAGCCGCTGTTGTTACCAAAACTAAAGTTGTCAAAAAGACTAAAAAGAAAAAATAATAGCTTTCCAAAGCACCCTAATTAGGGTGCTTTTTTTTAATAAATGTTAAAGTTTGTAAGAAATTTTTACGATAAATAATATTTTAGGTAATTCGCTGTTATTATTAGAATCAAAACAAAAACTACATCAATGCCTAAATTTTATTACACTTTCCTAGTTCTTTTTATTTGCTCCTATTCGTTTGCTCAAAAAAATATTTCTTTGAAAGGAATAGTTGTCGACGAGAATACCAAATCACCCATCGAATCGGCAACAGTATATCTTTCTAATGCTAAAGATTCAACGGTAGTCGATTATACCATCACTGATAAATTTGGAAAGTTTGATCTTAAAGTTAAGAAAATCGCTTTTCCAGTTTTTTTAAAAATCTCCTACATTACTTATGACGATTACAAATTTGAACTAAAAACTATTGAGTCGGATAGAGATTTTGGTAAAATTGTTTTAAAAGAAGCAGTGAAAACCTTAAATGAAGTGGTTATTAAAAATCAGGCGCCACCAATTCGGATAAAGAAAGACACGCTTGAATTTAATGTGTCGTCGTTTAAGGTGAGACCCGATGCCAATGTCGAAACCTTACTCAAGCAATTGCCAGGAGTAGAAATTGATGCTGATGGTAAAATAACCGTTAACGGAAAAGAAGTCAATCAAATTCTGGTAAACGGAAAACCTTTTTTTGATAAAGATGGGAAAGTAGCATTGCAAAATTTACCCTCAGATATCATTAATAAGGTTCAAGTAACCGATACCAAAACCAAGAAAGAAGAGAAAACAGGTGCGGCTGCAAGTTCCAATTCGGCTAGTATTAATCTAACCATAGACGAAGATAAGAATAAAGGATTCTTCGGTAAATTTATGGCTGGGAAAGGCTCTGATAAACGCTACGAGAGCAGTACTTTGGTCAACTATTTTAAAAACAAACGAAAGATTAGTGTTTTGGCATCTTCCAACAATATTAATTCGATTGGTTTTTCAATGGATGAAGTATTTGATAATATGGGTGGCGGCCGCAATAGAAGTGTCTGGTTTAACGATAATGGCTCATTCGGAATAAACGGACGAAGGTATGGAAGCGGTAATGGAATAACACGTTCCAATATGGTAGGTATAAATTATTCTGACGAGTGGACTAAAAATACAGAAACTTCATTGAGTTACTTCTATTCGGGTGCGAATACTAAAAATACTAACAGAACCAATCAGATTAACTTTTTGCCTTCTGGAAATTTTACAACCAATTCCAATGCCACTTCTAATGAAGATCGCTATACTCATAATGTATCTTCGGTTTTTGAATATAAATTAGATTCGTTAACGTCAATAGTTATTGAACCAAATTTTACAAAATCCAATACTAAAAATGCTAATTTATCAACCCAAACATCATTTGATGCTGCCAATGCAATGTTGAACTCTAGCAGTTCTGAAACTTCAAATGAAAACGACGCTAATACTTTTAGTAATACGTTATCCTTCACTAGATCTTTTAAGAAAAAAGGAAAGTATTTGAGTTTGGTTTTTGAAAATGAAAACGGAACAACAACAGACAATAATTACACTAAATCGAATACGGTTTTTTATCAAGGTTCATTACCCGACGATACTCGAAATCAATTCAATAAATCTAAAAATACCATAGGAAATTATAGGACAGAGTTTGAATATACGCATCCAATTACCGATTCGCTTCAGGTTAAGATAGGATTAGAACATAAGCTCAATAAAAATAACGATTACAGAGATTCTTTCGATTTTGATGGTACAAACCAGTCGTATTCATTGGCAAATAGTTTGTTAACGAACGCTTTTAATTCTAAAGAAAACACAATTACTCCAAATACGGGCATCAATTTCAATAACAAAAAATTCAATTTTAATTTTAATTTTGGAACAAGTGTCATCAACTTTAGTAACGATGCCACTTATTTAAGTTTAAATACTTCTTTAGATAAAAATTACGTGGCACCTTATATTAATGCTTACGGAAATTTCAGATTCACTAAGACTAAAAACATATGGGTAAATTACAATTATGGTTATGATTTGCCTTCTGCTAGACAAATTCTTCCAGTTGAAGATCTCGCAAATCCATTGAATACTTACATTGGAAACCCCAATTTAAATCTAACAAAAACGCAAAATTTCTATTTCTCTTACAGGGATTTTGATTATGCTACTCGCTCAGGATACGGAACGTATTTTGGGGGTAATTTTTACAATAATCAAGTTATTTCATCGGTTTCTTATGATGCCAATCGAAAGAGAACTACAACTTATGACAATGTATCAGGTACATACAACTCATGGATTGGGGTGTATTGGAATAAATCGTTTAAAAAAGAGGCCAATAAATACAGATTTGAATTGCGATTGAATAATAACTTCGGACTTTCAAAAGGCTTTACAGATGGACAATTGTACCAAGCTCAATCCTATAGTTTTATGCCAAGAGTAAGTTTTACGTATGATTATGGCGAACTCCTAACTATCAATCCATCGTATAATTATTCATACAATAGAACTGGTTATACCAATTATGTCGTGGACGCGGCATCCAATTTTACCCATAAATTCAATTTGCAAGTAACCAGTTATTGGCCTAAAAATTGGACGTTTGGTAATGATTTTGGCTATAATTACAACTCCAACATTGCTGACGGTTTTAAAAAAGATTTCTACTTATGGAACACAAGTTTGTCTTATAGTTTTTTTCAAAAGAAATTAATGGCTAAAGTAAAAGTGTATGATATGCTAAACCAAAATCAAAGTGCAACTCGAACTATTAGTGCCACTTCGATTCGAGATGAAGAAAACATCGTTTTAAAACGCTATGTCATGTTTTCACTAACCTATAAACTTGAAAAATTTGCAGGTAAAGAAAAGAAATCAGGTGGAATGATGTGGTTCTAATACAATAAAAAAATGCCTTCAGATTATGAAGGCATTTTTTATGAAATCAATTAAAGATTGGTTTTACCAACCTCCGCTAGCGCCACCACCAGAAAATCCGCCACCACCGAAACCGCCGCCAAAGCCACCGCCTCCAGAAGAGCCTCCAAATCCGCCACCGCCTCCAAAACCACTGCCGCCACTTCTTCCCAAACTGCTCAATACAATGATGTCAAGTAAACTCGGACCTCCTATACCATTTCCACCACGTCCATTGCCTTTGTTTCTTGAAATAAGTATGATAATTATTATGAAAATAATAACGAAAACACCGATAGGAATGTTTTTGTCAATGCTATTATGTTTTCTAGTTCCTTTGTATTTGCCTTTTACAACTTGAATGATAGCATCGGCACCTTTGTTTAATCCATTGTAATAGCTCCCTGCTTTGAATTCAGGAACAATTACATCTCTGATTATCTCTCCACAAACTCCAGCAATCAATCGGTCTTCAAGGCCATAGCCCGGGCGAATGCTTATTTTTCGATCATTTTTAGCAACCAAAATCATAACGCCATTATCTTCTTTAGCTTGTCCAATTCCCCATTTCTGAGCCCAATTAGTAGATAATACATCGATACTTTCATTTTTAAGATCATCTATAGTTACCACCACAATTTGAGTAGATGTTGAATCAGAATAACGAATTAACTTTTCTTCTAATTGTTGCTTTTCAGCATCACTTAGCAAATTAGCGTAATCATACACAGAAGTTTGAAAGCTCGGTTTATCAGGAATTGTATATTGTGAAAATCCAAACTGAGAGTTGAACATGCAAATCAATAGCAGTAGGATAGGAGTACATTTTTTAAATTTATTTCTCATTATCCTTTTGATATTTCGTTTGATAGTTCGTTAACGTCATCATCTTGATGAGGAAAATGGTGTTTTAGTTGTTGACCAACACTCAAAATACCTTCTACCAAAGCTTGTTTGTTATCACCATTTTTAAAATGATGGAGCATAATGTCTTTAGTGGTATTCCAAAAATCATCGGCTACTTTTTCGTTGATGCCTTGGTCTCCATAAATAGCAAATTGCTTGCTTTTTACTGCCACATAAATAATGACACCATTACGGTCTTTAGTATTTTCCATTTTCAGCATACTAAAAACTTCCACTGCTCGGTCTATAGGAGCAATGGAGGTTTCTTTTTCTATGTGTACGCGAATTTCGCCCGAAGTGTTTTCTTCAGCCATTTGAATGGCTTCAACAACTTCTTTCTCTTTAGATTGGGATAAAAAAGCTTCTACTTTTGACATCTTAAAATTTTACTTGTACTGGTTTATCAGCACCTTCAACAGATTTGAAATAAACTTTTTCTTTGTAATTGCTTAAGAAGAAATTTTGAGGCATTCCCAATACATAGTTGTTGTAATCTTGAACCGATTCGTTGAAACGAGTTCTAGCAGTTAAAATTTGATTTTCGGTGCTAGATAATTCATCTTGTAATTTTAAGAAATTCTGATCTGCTTTTAAATCAGGATATTGTTCTACAGAAACTAATAATCTTGATAATGAACTACTCACGCCACTTTGAGCTTGGTTGAATTGAGCTAATTGTTCTGGAGTGATGTTTTTAGGGTCAATAGTAACTGATGACGCTTTTGCTCTAGCTTCTGTAACAGCTACTAAAGTTGAGTTTTCATGTTTAGCATATCCCTTTACTGTTTCTACTAAGTTGCCAATTAAATCATTTCTTCGTTGGTAGGTAGTTTGTACATTTCCCCATTCCTTTTCAGTAGCTTGGTTTTTTTGCAAGCCAGTGTTTTTAACACCCATCACCCAAAAAGCAATAATTACTACTAATCCGATTCCAATTATCCAAGGCAAAAATTTTCTCATGTTTTCTAATTTTTAAAGTTTGTTTTATATTAAGTTTTATTTTTAAACGATTCTTTTTCTGGCAGAAGTTAAATAAATTAATCCTGCGAAGCTTCCTAAAAATAGTAGCGCAATTGTCCACATGAACTTTTCACTACCACTTATTTTAGTTGACGCTCTCAATTCTGATATAGCTACAATCCAAAAAACGAGTAACGAAATAAGCCCGAGTCCCAATAAAATTTCTGAATATGGGTAATGCAAAATTTTAAATAAAGCCCCAATCACACAAATGATTATTGAAAGGGCGAAACTTAGGTTTAGAATTTGTTTGTTCTTCATTTTATAAATTGTTTTTAATATTAGTTAATTCGGCTTTAATTCCCTCCAATTTGGATATAATATCAAACTTGTCCAAAGTTTTCTTCTGACCTTCTTTCAAATGGGTTTTGGCACCTTCTAAAGTAAAACCACGTTCTTTCACCAAATGGTAAATCAATTGCAAGTTTTTGATGTCTTCTTGCGTAAACATTCGGTTTCCTTTGGCATTTTTCTTGGGTTTTAGAATGTCAAATTCTTTATCCCAAAAACGTATTAAAGAAGCATTTACCCCAAACGCATCGGCCACTTCGCCAATACTAAAATATAATTTGTCTTTTGATAATTCTATGTGCATTTTTATATTTTTTATTTGTTCAAAATCAAAATTCCTCAATCGTAAATCCTTAATCCAGTGATTGATTTTCTTGATTTGCTATTTTTGAGATGACAACATATTCGGCTGCCGAAATATTTCCGTAATAAAAATTAATTGGATTCACGACTTTTCCATCTTTATGCACTTCATAATGCAAATGGGGCGCTTCACTTCGTCCAGTACTGCCTACATACCCAATAATGTCTCCACGTTTCACACGTTGACCCGCTCTAACTTTATACATACTTAAATGCCCGTATAACGTTAAATAACCATAGCCATGCGTAATCTCTATGTGATTTCCAAAACCTGATAATGAATTATCGGCACTTTTAACTACCCCATCGCCAGTAGCATAAATAGGTGTTCCCGTTTTTGCTGTAAAATCCATTCCTTCATGCATTTTTCTTGCTTTGGTAAACGGGTCACTTCGGTAACCAAAACCCGATGCCATATGTTTCAAATCCTCATTTTTAACCGGTTGTATCGCCGGAATAGCACCTAATAACTTGTCTTTTGCTTTAGCTAATCGTAAAATTTCATCCAACGATTTCGATTGTACTGCCAATGCTTTGGAAATTCCGTCAACTTTCTCAGAAGTTTTAACGACTAATTCAGAGTTGTTATAGCCTTCCAATTCTTTGTAACGATTTCGATCGATAATGCCTCTTCGTTTTTCGTTGGAAATCGGTGCCGAATTAAAATACACTCGGTATAAATTGTTATCTCGATCTTCCAAATCAGACGCTACTTGATCAATATCTTCTAATTTTTTATTTAAAAGGGCATAATTCAATTTCAAATTCTCAATTTCTCGTGCCTGAATTTTGTCTTTTGGCGTTTCAAAATAGGGTGTATTCATCAAAATTACAAAACATAAAAACCCAAATAATCCCGAAGCCACCAAGAACAATAAAGCATAACCAAATTTTTTCCTCTTTTTCGGACTAATAATTCGATACGCCAAACTTTCTGGGTCGTAATAATACTTAACTTTCTTCGACATTTCTTAAATTATACTATTTTTGTACTCGTTTTAAGAATAACAATGGTTATACGAACAAATTTAAGAAATGTTTCATTCTAAACTATTTTTTATTTTTAAATCAAATTTTAAATCCCGATTTATGAGTACAGTTAAGGTATCGTCAATTATTGAAACTTCTAAACAGAAAGTTTGGGAAGCTATCACAAATCCTGAAATAATGAAAGTTTGGTATTTTGACATGTCAAATTTTAAATTAGAAATTGGGAATGTGTTTTCATTTTACGAACCGGATGGAAGAACTTTTTTTCATGAATGCAAAATTTTGAATTTTGAAGAAAATAAAATGCTGCAACACACTTGGACGCATCCTCAACAGTCAAAAGGAAGTTCAATCGTAACATGGACTATTGAAGAATTAGAATCTGGAAAAGTTGAAGTTACATTAACACATGAAGGTGTAGATTCTTTTGCAGATGGTGGTGAAAAATTTGCGCCAGCCAATTATGAAATGGGGTGGAATGCGTTAGTGAAAACCAGTTTAAGAAATTACCTTTACAACATTCAAAAACTAGTTTTTAGTGTTGAGATCAATGCTAAATCTGATGCTGTTTGGAATAAAATGTGGAATAAAGAAACCTACACACAATGGGTAACTCCATTTTGTGAAGGCACTTATTTTACCGGCGAAATGGAATTAGGTAGTAGAATTCATTTTATTGCTCCAAGTTTCGACGGAATGTATAGCGATGTTTTTTATTTGATTCCAAACGAATTAGTTATTTTTAAACATATTGGAAATTTAAAAAATTTGGAAGAGCAACCCATTGATGAAGAATCTGAAAAATGGACGGGTTGTTTTGAAGTGTATAAACTAAAAGAGAAAGAAGGAAAAACTACTGTTAGCGCCGAAATTGATTGTATGCCAGAATATATTAATTATATGAATGAAAAATTTCCGTTGGCATTACAAGAATTAAAAAAAATATCAGAATAATAAATTAGTACAATGAAATCACAAGACATTCGTAAAGCTTACCTCAATTTCTTTGAAAGCAAAGGGCATTTAATCGTTCCTTCTGCACCCATCGTTCTCAAAGACGATCCAACCTTGATGTTCAACAATTCAGGAATGGCGCAGTTCAAAGAATACTTTTTAGGAAACGGAACTCCAAAAAGCAAACGTATTGCCGATACACAAAAATGCCTTCGTGTTTCAGGAAAGCACAACGATTTAGAAGACGTAGGTTTTGATACGTATCACCACACCATGTTCGAAATGCTCGGAAACTGGTCGTTTGGTGATTATTTCAAAAAAGAAGCTTTGGCTTGGGCTTGGGAATTCTTAACCGAAGTGTTGAAGTTAGACAAAGATCGTTTGTATGTATCGGTTTTTGAAGGAAATCCAGACGAAAATGTGCCGTTTGATCAAGAAGCTTGGGACATTTGGAAACAATACGTTCCAGAAGATCGCATTATTCTTGGAAATAAAAAAGACAACTTTTGGGAGATGGGCGATCAAGGTCCGTGTGGTCCGTGTTCCGAAATCCATATTGATTTGAGAACCGATGCTGAAAGAGCCACTGTTTCAGGACGCAGTTTAGTCAATGCCGATCATCCGCAAGTAGTTGAAATTTGGAACAATGTGTTCATGGAATTCAATCGTAAAGCGGATGGAAGTTTAGAAAAATTACCAGCACAACACGTAGATACTGGAATGGGATTTGAGCGTTTGTGTATGGCCATGCAAAACGTGACTTCCAATTATGATACCGATGTTTTCACGCCGCTAATCGAAAAAGTTACACAGATTACTGGCTTAAAATATACTTCGAATGAAGTAAAAAACATTTCTGAAGAACAAAACAAAACTAACATCGCCATTCGTGTTATTGTAGATCACGTACGTGCTGTTGCTTTTGCTATTGCCGACGGACAGTTGCCTTCCAATACGGGTGCAGGTTATGTAATTCGCAGAATTCTACGTCGTGCCATTCGTTACGGATTTACATTTTTGAATACTAAAGAACCTTTTATCAATAAATTGGTGGAAGTTTTAGCAAGTCAAATGGGTGAATTTTTCCCAGAAATTAAATCGCAACAACAATTAGTGACTAACGTAATTCGTGAAGAAGAAGCGTCGTTTTTGAGAACTTTAGAGCAAGGATTGCAATTGTTGGATAAAGTGGTTGCTGAAACAACTGCAAATGAAGTTTCTGGAGCAAAAGTGTTTGAATTGTACGATACCTTTGGTTTTCCGAAAGATTTAACGGCTTTAATTTTAAAAGAAAAAGGCTATACCTATAACGAAAATGACTTCGAAGTAGAATTGCAAAAACAAAAAGCGCGTTCGCGTGCTGCTTCAGAAGTCTCAACGGAAGATTGGTCGGTTTTGATTCCAGGAAATGTAGAAACATTCGTGGGGTATGACCAAACTGAAAACGAAGTAAAAATCACACGTATTCGTAAAGTAGATTCTAAAAAAGACGGCATTTTATATCAAATTGTTTTAGATGCTACGCCATTTTATCCAGAAGGCGGTGGGCAAGTAGGCGATAAAGGAACGTTGGTTTCGGCTAATGAAACGATTGATATCATTGATACGAAGAAGGAAAACAACCTAATTCTGCATTTTGCCAAACAGTTACCAGAAAATATAGAAGCTGAATTTGTAGCCAAAGTCAACACCGATTTAAGAACGGCAACGTCTAAAAATCACTCGGCTACACACCTGATGCATTTGGCACTGCGCAACCTATTAGGTACTCACGTAGAACAAAAAGGAAGTTTGGTAAATCCGAATTACCTGCGTTTTGACTTCTCGCATTTTTCTAAAGTTTCTGACGACGAATTACGTCAAGTTGAAGCAAGTGTTAATGCACAAATTGAAGCCCAATTGCAGTTGAATGAGTACAGAAATATTCCAATCAAAGAAGCACTGGATAAAGGCGCTATGGCGTTGTTCGGAGAAAAATATGGAGATTCTGTTCGTATGATTGAATTTGGAGAAAGCAAAGAATTATGTGGTGGAATTCACGTGAAAAACACCGCTGATATTTGGCATTTCAAAATCATTTCTGAAGGTGCCGTGGCAGCAGGAATTCGTCGTATTGAAGCCATCACTGGTGATGCGGTGAAAAATTTCTATCAAAATCAAGAAACTACTTTAGCTGAAATCAAAGAAACCTTGAAAAATCCACAAGATATTTTAAAATCAGTTGCTACTTTACAAGATGATAATGCCAAATTGAAAAAACAGATTGAGCAATTATTAAAAGAAAAAATTGATGGATTGAAAAATGTCATAGCATCAGAATTTCAAGAGATAAACGGCGTTAACTTTTTAGCAAAACAAGTTGATTTATCCATGAGTTCGACTAAAGATTTAACGCAGCTCATTGGAAGTTCTAAACCCAATGCTTTTGTGTTTTTAGCTTCAATTGAAGAAGGTTTACCCAATATTCACTGTTATATTTCTAAAGAATTGATTGCCGAAAAAGGATTAAATGCTGGAACGGTCATTAGAGAATTAGGAAAATACATTGATGGAAATGGCGGTGGACAACCGTTTTTCGCTTCAGGTAAAGGTAAAAATGGGAATGGCATTACAGAAGCCTTAGAAAAAGCAAAAGATTTTATACAATAGTACCACTAAAAAACCCTTTCAATTGTGAAAGGGTTTTTTGTTAATTTTGACCAACACTATTAATCTCAATCCAATAACCGTTGGGGTCTTTAATGTAAATTTGCTTGATGCCGTCGGCTCGAGTAGTAATTTTGTTTGAAGTACCTTCCCAATCATTATAATCCAATTTTAGTGCTTGTAAATGTGCTATTAAAGCGTCAAAATCAGTAGTTGTAAAGGCAATATGAATGGCTTTGTTTAATACAATGGGTTCTTTTACCGTCGAAACCAAATGCAATTCTTTGCCGTCTCCTAATGAAAACCAACGAATTCCTTCTTTTTTAGTTTTGTTAGTTATTTCTGTAAGCCCAAGCACCGTTTTGTAAAATAAAGCCGACTCGTCTACATTTTTTACCGATAATGCTATGTGGTTGAGGGTTAAATGTAACGGATTGTTTTCTTGAGCCTTCATCGTAAACGCATAAAAAGCAATCATACAATAAACACCAATTTTAGCAATTTGTTTCATTTTGTCTGGTTTTAAAAGTTAAATGTAGACTATTTTTTTCGTTCTCCAATTTGCTGACGCCACATGGCATAATACAATCCTTTGTCTAACAACAAATCGTCGTGTTTGCCTTGTTCGATGATTTTGCCTTGTTCCAGTACAAAAATCTTGTCGGCATGCATTACGGTTGATAATCGGTGGGCAATTAAAACGGTAATTCGGTTGCTGTCGGAAATATTTCTAATCGTCGCATTTATTTCTTCTTCGGTAATCGAGTCTAACGCCGATGTCGCTTCGTCAAAAATCAGTAAATTCGGATTTCTCAAAATGGCTCTTGCAATTGATAAACGTTGTTTTTCACCGCCAGAAACTTTTATGCCACCTTCACCAATAGTCGAATTTAAACCGTCTTCCGCACGTTTTAAAAGTTTTTCACAACTGGCTCTTTTTAATACATCATACAATTCTTCATCCGTTGCAGATGGTTTTACAAACAATAAATTCTCACGAATGGTTCCCGAAAACAACTGCGCATCTTGCGTTACAAATCCCAATTGTTTTCTCAATTCTAGCAAATCAATTTTGGTAGAATCAATGTTGTTGTACAATACTTTTCCTTCTTCGGGTGGATACAATCCAACCAATAATTTTACCAACGTAGTTTTTCCTGAGCCCGATGGTCCGACAAAAGCTACGGTTTGTCCTTGTTTGATTTCAAAGTTGATGTTTTCAACCGCTTTATAATTGGCAGTTTTGTGTTGGAAACTCACATTTGAAAATAACAGCGAGTTGATGGGCCCAATATGTTCTGGTTTTTTAGGACGAAATTCTTTTGGAGCATTCAACAAGGTTTTAAAATTTTCCATCGAAACTTTGGTTTCATTTAGTGCGATAATAAAATTTCCTAATTCTTGCAACGGACCAAAAATAAAGAAGGTAAAGAACACCATGGTCAATAAATCTCCGACAATAATTTTGCCTCCAAACAAGAAATAATATAACGTGAAAACCACACAAGTTCTTAGAAAATGAACTGTAGTTCCTTGAATAAAACTCAAACTTCTAATGAAGCGAATTTTTTCCAACTCTAATTGTAAGATTTTAAACGTATTGAGGTTCAAACGCTTTTCTTCTTGGTAGGTTAATCCCAAACTTTTAACCAATTCAATATTGCGTAAACTTTCGGTCGTTGAACCAGCTAAAGCATTGGTTTGATTGACAATTTTACGGGATACAATTTTGATTTTCTTCCCCAAATACGAACTTACTAACGCAATAATTGGAGCTGTGATTAAGAAGATAATTGAAATTCGATAATCGATTCGGGATACATATACAATTACAAAAATGAATCCGATAACCGTTTGAAATACTAATGAAATCGAAAGTGTAATTAATTTTTCTGAATCAGAACGTACTTTTTGGAGTTTGCTGAGCGTTTCACCACTGCGTTGGTCTTCAAATTCTTCAAAAGGTAAATCCAATGATTTTTTAATACCATCAGTATACATTTGGGCACCGGTGCGCTGAATCACCACATTGGTGAAATAATCTTGAAAGTTTTTGGTAATTCTTGAAATCATAGCAGCACCTAACGACAGTCCGAGCCAAAACGCCACCGACTTAATAAATCCTATTTCGTTGCCTTTGTAACGGTGCAAACCTACACCGCAATCTTGCATTAATTTACCAGTAATTACCGAATCGGATAAACTAAAGCAAATGTTAATAGCAGCCATAATTAAGGCTAAAAACAACAACATTTTGTGTTTGATTATATAAGAATAGAGTAGTTTCATGTAAAATAAAAATTAGGTTGCAAAAGTAGTTAATTAATAGTTTCAGAAATAGTATTAAAATAGTAATAGTTTATGATTCAATAGAGGATATGTTTGTAAAATAATATATTTTTGAACTATCAATTTTATAAAAATGAACTTCACCACCAAAATACCCATTTCAAAATCCAATTTTCCAATTAACTATACCTCTAAAATAGTATCGTTGGGTTCGTGTTTTGCAGAAAATATGGCGGAGAAGTTTGCATTTTACAAATTTCAAAATACCACCAATCCGTTTGGGATCATTTTCAATCCAGTTTCAATAGAGAGAATTGTTCAAAGGATAGTTGATAAAGAGCTTTTTACCGAAGAGGATATTTTTTTTCACAACGAACAATGGCACTGTTTTGAAGTGCATTCTGAGGTAAGTCATCAAGACAAAGAACAGTTTCTAAAAAACCTTAATGCCATTTTAGAGGCAACTCTTCAGCAAATTATCCAAGCGACTCATGTTATAATTACCTACGGAACTTCATGGGTATACCGATTAAAATCATCGAATGAAATTGTTGCTAATTGTCATAAAGTGCCTCAGAATCATTTTGATAAAGAAATTATATCCGTTGAAATTATTGAAAAGTCCATTCGAAATACAATGGATTTAATTAGTAAAGTGAGTCCAAATTGTCATTTTATTTTTACAGTTTCGCCTGTGCGTCACATCAAAGATGGTTTTGTTGAAAACCAAAGAAGCAAAGCCCATTTAATAACGGCGTTACAATCTATAATGAATAGGGAATCAGAAATGACGAGTTACTTTCCATCCTATGAAATTTTAATGGACGAATTGCGCGATTATCGATTTTATGAAAAAGACATGTTGCATCCCAATGCAATTGCCCTAGATTACATCTGGGAACGATTTTGCGAAAGCACTATTTCTGAAGAAAGTTTCATTATAATGAATGATGTGGCTACAATTCAGAAAGGACTGGCACACCGACCGTTCAACCCAAATTCGGAGAGTCATCAGCAGTTTTTGCGCAACCTGCAACAGAAAATAGCGCAACTTCAACACCAACTTCCTTTTTTGACATTTAGTTAAAATACGCATTTCTTCGTATTTCCTTTCTTTAGTTTAAGCTATAAGTTTGCCTTGTAACTTAAACTAAATCAACCATGCGTATAGTCAGAATTATTTTCGGATTGACTTTTTTACTTCTTATCACTCCGGCATTGCAAGCTCAAAAACTGGTGCTTACCGATGAAGATGCTGTAACCGAAATGGTAACCAAAGAAGTAAATGAAGTATTCCAATCGCAAGAATTTACTAAAAAGAAAAACAAAAAATTTGCCGATGTCAAAGGAACTATGGTGATTGATATTGGCGTGGTTCAAAACGGAAAAGTGTCTTCCTTTTTTAAAGTAGATAGCGATATCAAGAACATCGACTTCATCAATTTCATGTCGGATTACATATTGGATCACAAATTTCAATTCAAACTAGAAAAACAACAGCGATACAAAATTCGCTACACTATTACCTTTTAACTCGTAACAATCAACCTCAAAATTATTGAACAATGAAAAAAATAACTATTGTAATGTTTACCCTTTGCATGATGGGAACATTACCAACTCAAGCTCAGTTTGGAAAACTTTTAGATAAAGTAAAAGGCAAATCGAGTGCAGGAAAAAAATCAGGAAGTTTCGCTACTACGTGGGAATCTGAATTTGACAATAAAGCGACACGCTTGGCATTAGCCAATGCAGATGGAACCTATATTATCGGTACCGACGACAATTCGGCAACAGTTTTAGACGGTTCTGGAAAAATGATTTGGAGTGGTGATTATAAAAAAATCACAACTAACAATACAAACAATTCGGAATACCAATATGTCGTTTGGAAAGAAAAAGGCGGCTATTTATTTCTTTTCGACGCCCGAAAATTAGGAACCGATAGGGTAGCTGTAATTGATATTGCTACAGGAAAAGAGTTGTGGAATTCTGAATTGTATCAAAATCTTATTCCAAAAGGGACCAAAGC
The DNA here is from genome assembly GCF_057809695.1 of Flavobacterium sp. FG139. NCBI lineage: Bacteria > Pseudomonadati > Bacteroidota > Flavobacteriia > Flavobacteriales > Flavobacteriaceae > Flavobacterium > Flavobacterium sp. FG139. The sequence continues at coordinate 84,203 of NZ_JBMDKL010000004.1, read as the reverse complement.
CGAAGAAGGTACCGATCAAGGTGAATTGGAAACGGTAAAATATATTGATGAATTGGATGCTTTTTTAATTTCTCAAAAAGCTTCGGTTATTTTGGTAAAAGCCAATACGGGTGAAAAAATTTGGGAAACCAATCGATTTAAAGGTGGTGTAGGAAAATATATTTATGACCCAAAAAGAAATGAAATTGTAATGCTTAATTTCAAGCCAACTGCACTTGGAGCTTTATTTGCAGGATTTAAAAATCAGTTGGTTAAAATTAACGCCGTGAATGGTGATGTGCTTTGGGATGCCACTTTTGCTGGTTTAATTGAAAAAGAGTTAGTAACCCGTAGAGCAATCGTTGATTTATGGATTAAAGATGATAAAATTTTCATGTACTTAAACGGATTGCAAGTCTATAACATCAACAACGGGCAAAAACTGTGGGAAGCAATATATGAAAACGATATGGATGGTGGAAGTGGCGGATTGTTTAGCAATAGTGCGCGCAAGAAATACTACCGCACATTGGCCGATCCTTTATTTACAGATAACGCGGTGTATATTGTTATGTTGGGAACTAGAGATCGAACTAAATATGTAGAGAAACACGATTTAGAATCGGGTAAATTGTTGTGGGCTTCCGAGAAAATTACGGGCGCATTCAGTATGCCCAATATTTATAAAACAGGCGATAAGATAATGTTGCAAGTAGGAGGTAAAGTGCAAGTTCAAGAAATTAGAATGGAAACTAGTGGTTATGGCGCTGGTGCTACCAAACAAGCCGTTCCTTATATTTATTGGGATTACAAAGCACAAAAAAATAGTGTATTGGCTCTAGATGATGCTAACGGAACTACCGCTTGGCGTTCAGAGAAATTTGATAAACGAATTACCGATTTAGTTATCGACAATGACAAGACTGTTTTTGTGGGTGATGGCGATGAGTTTTATGGTTACGATATCGCTTCTGGAAAACAATTATTTGATGTAAAACACAACGATGCTGGAGTAGGAAAAGCCTCGGATGTTATTGATTTTGGCGAAAAAGTAGTAGTGCTTTCTGAAAAAGGATTGGCGGCGTACAACAAAAAAGATGGTTCGCGTGCATACGCAACAGATAAAATTAGAGGAGTTGATTATTTCTATGAAATTGAAGGAAATTATTTCTTGAGAGATCAACGAAACAGTAAAAATATCATCTACGGAATTGACATGACCAATGGCGAAACCAAAGGGTCGGTGCAATCTAAAGGAAAAGGTGGAAGCCCTAAATATGGTGACGGTATTGATATTTCAACTGATGGGGAATACATCTATGCTTTCAAAGGTAGAAAAGTAGAAAAAATCAAAGTAAATAATTAGAGGTTATGACACTTTGTTGTTTGGGCTGTGACGTTGTTGCAGCCCATTTTTTTAAGTAAAAAGGATGATTATGAAAAAATACATTTATCTAGTTATTATTTTTTGTTCGCTATATTCTTTAGAAGCACAGCAAGTGCAATGGGCTTCTAAAGTGATTAAATTTTCGTCTGATTTGGGTGGAAAGCAATTCGGAATTAAAAGAATTTTGGGCAAGCCCGATGTATTTCCACAAGGCGGATACAGTGGCAATGCATGGACTCCCAAAAAAGCCTTGGACGGAAGAGAAATCATAGAAGTCGGATTTGAAAAACCGCAATCCGTAAAACAAGTGGCTGTTTTTGAAAATCTAAATGCAGGTTGTGTGGTGAAAATTTCGGTTTCAACCGATGCCGAGCATTATGAAACGGTTTGGACACGAAAATCGGATTATAAAACGCCTTCTTACAAAGCTACATTGCAAGGTGATCGAGCCTATTATTTTGGTAGAAAACGAAGAAAAGTGAGCGAAGTTCCTGATGTATTCAATCCCGGAATTGAATATGCAATTTTAGATAATGCTGTAGCCAATGTAAAATCGGTAAAAGTGGAGTTTAATTTTGCGTTACTTCCGGGTCAAAAACAAATAGATGCTATTGGAATATCCGATTCTAGTGAACCTATCGAAGCCAAAATAAATTCAAGAACAGCACTAGAACAACTTGCTAATGCTTCTAAATTAGATTTAGGCGAAACCAATTACGCAACTCCTTGTATTGATCAAAGTGGTACAAAATTGTTTGCGTCGCATTTTGAAAATAATAAAGAATACGTCGTTTCATTTACTAAAGAAAATGGAAAATGGACCAATAAAAAAGTAGAATCCGAACTTTCAGCCACAGGCGAAAATTACAATTATGTAGAATATGCCAATGCACAATTTGTGTTAAAAGGCGGCACTATGTATACTCGAGGCACTAATGATTGTGGATTCGAATTATTTGAAAATAATGCTGGAACATTCCATTCGTTGGGGCAACTCAAAATCGCTGCGTTCAATAATTATGAGGATTTTAGCGATGTGACTGTTACAGAAGATAGAAAAGTACTCATTATGGCGGTTGAAACCGATTTTACGCAAGGTGGAATTGATTTGTATTTTACGACTAAAAAAGAAGATGGAACGTATGGCTTTCTTCAAAATATGGGCAAAATAATCAATTCGGCCGCCGATGATTCGACACCACAATTGCTTTCGGATCAAAAGACATTATTGTTTGCATCAGACGGATTTAGTGGATTTGGGAATTATGATATTTTTGTGTCCTACCGACTGGATGATACTTGGAAAAATTGGAGTGAACCCATTAATTTAGGAAGTAAAATCAATACTGCTGGCTTTGATGCACAGCCTTTTTATGATGAAAAAAACGAAATATTATATTATACATCTTCTGTTGATGGCGAAACACAACTACTGTCAGTAGCACTTCCAAAAGCCGTTTTGTTGCAGTTGAAATAAGCATTTAAATACGCATTTTTACGTATTGTAAGATCAAAGTCATTAGTTCAATTTTGTAGTTGATTTAATGACTTTTTTATGCTTTATTTCTTAGTATTAATTATCGTGTGTTTATTGATTGGAATGGTGTATTTGTTGATTCAAAACGCACAAATCAAACAAGTGCATGATGAAAACATGAACAAACTTCAAGATGTAATTGACTTGCTTCATGAAAAACAGTTGTTGCTCAATGACAAAGTCTCCATTGCAACAGCCTATAGTACAACGCACAAGAATGATATGAAAACACTAGGTGAAACCATCGTTGAACTGCAAAAAGTGTTTGTTGAAATCATTTCCAATAAAAATATTAAGTAACTTTAGAGCAATTAATCGTTGACAATATGTTGAAAAAACTACTTTTTTATACTTTATTTTTGCTTTCACTTTCAACACAAGCTCAAAATGCGCAACAATTAATTGACAACCTCAAGTCAGAATTAGCAACCAATCCAGATGCTAAAAAAACCGCTTCCATCTATTCCGATTTAACCTGGTATTATTCAAAAGTATCCGTTGATTCGGCTTTGGTGTATGGTAAAAAAGCACTAGAAAGTTCCAAAAAATTGGGTGATTCCACTCTGTTAGCTCAAGTTTATAGCGATGTTGGAGCAGTATATTTTACCAAAGGTGATTTTCAAAATTCAAAATTGAATTACACAACGGCCTACAAAATTCGAAAAGCCAGAAACGACATTAAAGGGTTGGCCAAAATCAACAATAATTTAGCTAATATTTACGAAAGAACTTTTCAATACAAATTGGCCATGCAGTCGTTTTTGGATGCCTTAACCTATTTTGAAAGCATCAACGATCAAAAAAACATCAATACGATAAAAGGAAATATTGGTTTGGTGTTGTTCAAATTAAAGAATTATCCCAAAGCGATAGGGTATTTAAACGACGAAATTAACTACGAAGAAGCGAATAAAAACCCAGAAGGATTGTGCGTTTCGTGTACTAATATTGGTAATGTTTATCTTAAAATGAAAGATACAGTGAATGCTTTAAAGTACTACAACAAAGCGTTGAAATCGTGTCAAGAAAGTGGGAATAACAAAGGAATTTCGGTGGCTTTTGGAAATATTGGCGCTATTAAATCAGAGCAAAATAAATCGAAAGAAGCCCTGGCTTTGTATGCTAGATCATCCAAGGTTGAAGAGGAATTGAATTCAGATATTGATAAGTCAAGTATCCAATTAAAAGTCGCCAAAGAACTCATTGATGCTCGTCAATTTTCCAAAGCCCACGATACTTTAGTAAACCTAAAACGGGTTTTTGAAAAACAAAATTCTAAAGAATATTTACTCTTAAATTACAAATTACTCATCACCTGTAATGCTTTTTTAAACAGCCCAGATAGTGTTTCGTTTTACACAGATAAGTACATTTATTTAAAAGACAATTTGCTAGATGCTGGTGCGGTTAAGCAAAGTCAAGAGTTGGAAGCCAAATACCAAACCGAGAAGAAAGAAAAACAATTGCTTCAGAGAGAAATTGAGGCGAAAAAGAAAAACACAACTATATTAATTCTATCGATTTTAGCCGTTTTTGTGGCCTTAGTAGGGTTTTTAATTTACCGACAACAACGTCTGAAAAACCGACAACAAGAACAAGAATTTGAATTAAAATCGGCCATATCCAAAATAGAAACTCAAAATAAATTGCACGAGCAGCGCTTGTCCATTTCGAGAGATTTACACGATAATATTGGAGCACAATTAACCTTTGTGATTTCGTCTATTGATAATTTAAAATACGGTAATAAAATTACCGATAGCAAAATCAACAATCAATTGACCAAAATTAGCGATTTTACCAAATCGACTATCATTGAGTTGCGCGATACCATTTGGGCAATGAACAATTCCGAGTTTAAGATTGAAGATTTGTATGCTCGAATTTTGAATTTTATCGAAAAAGCCAAATCAGCCAAAGACGATATTAATTTCAAATTCGGGATTGATGACCAATTGAAATCGCTTACGTTTTCATCAGTAATCGGAATTAATTTGTACCGAACCATTCAAGAAGCGGTTAATAATGCCATCAAATATTCTGAAGCCAAAGACATTGAAGTGGTGGTAAAAAAAGATAAAAATCAAATACAAATTACCATTCACGATAATGGGAAAGGGTTTGATGTAGAAAACACCGATTTCGGAAATGGACTCTACAATATGAAAAAGCGAATCGAAGAAGTGAATGGGAGCTGTAAAATCGAATCAGAATTACAAAAAGGCACTACCATAACCATTCTATTAACCCAAAATCAATCGGTATGATTAAGCTAGCCATTGTTGATGATAATCCGTTTTTGCAAAAAACAGTGCAAGACAAGCTTTCTTTTTTTGAAGAAATTGAATTAAAATTCAAAGCCAATGACGGTGTAGATTTATTGCAGAAATTAGAAAAGAATCACAATCTCGATCTCATTTTAATGGATATTGAAATGCCTAAAATGAATGGAATCGAAGCGACAGAAGCCGTCAAGAACCGATATCCTCAAATCAAAATCATCATGCTCACGGTTTTTGATAATGATGAAAACATTTTCAAATCGATTAAAGCCGGTGCTGATGGCTATTTGCTGAAAGAAATTAACCCCGACGAATTGCACAATGCTATCGTCGAAACCTTAAACGGTGGTGCTGCCATGACGCCATCCATAGCTTTAAAAACCCTAAAACTGCTACGGGAACCAGTAATTTTTGACGATGCCATTCCGTGTGAAGATATTGTTTTAACCACACGAGAAATTGAAGTTTTAGAGCAACTCAGCAAAGGATTGAAGTACAATGCCATTGCCGATAATTTATTTCTATCGGCAGGAACCATTCGAAAGCATGTAGAAAATATTTATACCAAACTTCAGGTGCATAATAAATTGGAAGCTATTCAAAAAGCAAAAACCAACAAGTTGATTTAATTACAACTTAGCCGCCAAACTACTCCAACCACCGCCATTCATAGCTTCAATGCCATTGCTTTTTAAAATGGATGTTGCTTGTGCGCTTCGCATACCACTGGCACAACAAGCAATTACAGGTTTGTTTAATTTCACAATCTCATTTATTTTTGATGAAAGGGTATTTAGAGGAATGTTTTTAGAACCTTTAATGTGACCATTTTGGTATTCTGCAGGAGTTCTCACATCAATAATAACGGCACCTTTATCGATAAAATCTTTTACACTTTCCGATTTTCCACCTAATCCTAACATACTTAATAATCCCATATTTATAGCTTTAAAATTTCTATCATTTATTAAATCGGTGTGCTGAAGCACAATTACAAAGCAAATGTAAAACTATCCATTACACAAATTTGTAACAAAAGTTACCCAACTAAAAATATTCTATATATTTGGCAACGATGAAGATTATAGACAGAAAAACCGAAATTGTAAATGTATCTGCCAAACTTTTTAAAGAAAAGGGATACAGTGCTGTGACCATGCGGGATATTGCCCAAGCTATGGACATCAAGGCAGCAAGTTTGTACAATCACATCAAATCCAAACAAGAGATTCTCGTTTTAATTATTATAGAAATTGCCGAAGAATTTACTTCTGTGATAGAAGAAATCTTAGCTTCTAACGATACGACTATTCAAAAGATTGAACGCGTTATTCAACTTCATATTGATATAACACTTAGAAATTCTGATGCGCTAGCTTGCCTAAATAACGATTGGATGCATCTCACCGACAATGATTTGACGTATTTTATAAAAATGCGAAACGATTATGAAGAAAGTTTTCGAGAAATAATTAAATACGGAATTGCCAACGGCGATATAAAAAACTTGAACATCGAAGTGATTATCTTTTCAACACTTTCAACACTAAGGACACTTTATATTTGGTACGGAAAGAAGAAAAATATCAAACCAGAAGTGCTCAAAGCAAACATGATTCAAGTATTACTTAGTGGCATTGTTTGATATTTATGAGAACCCTGTCCGAGTTCAAAACTCCGACAGGGTTCTTTTTTTCAATCGTTTTCGTAACATATTAAAAAAATCACTAAATTTGCATGACAAACTAACAAGTGTTAGTTAAAAATTATTTAGTGGTTATGTCAAAATTTCACAGCATAAAAATTGCCGATATTTATAAAGAAACCAAAGATTGTTCGGTAATCACGTTCGATATTCCAGAGGTTTTAAAACCAGATTTTCAATACAAACCCGGACAACATCTTACCTTAAAAGCGTCAATTGATGGTCAGGAAATTCGCCGTTCCTACTCGTTGTGTTCTTCGCCAATTGAAAATAAATGGCAAGTTGCTGTAAAAAAAATTAATGGCGGATTGTTCTCTACATTCATAAACGAAACCGCCAAAAAAGGCGATACCATTGAACTCATGGAACCTAGTGGAAAGTTCAATGTGGAAGAGAACCCAACAACAGCCAAAAATTATATTGCATTTGCTGCTGGAAGTGGCATCACACCCATTCTTTCTATCATTAAAACCCATTTGGCAAAAGAGCCTAAAAGCACATTTAAGCTGTTTTATTTAAATAGAAGCGTAAAATCAATTATCTTTAAAGAAGAAATTGAACAATTAAAAAATACCTACTTCGACCGTTTTGAAATCTTCCATTTCTTAACCAAAGAACATAGAAGTATCGAGCTGTTGAATGGACGATTTACACAAGAAAAATTACAAATCTTGACCCAAAATATCATCGATATTCCGTCAACCGACGAATGTTTTATTTGCGGCCCAGAACAAATGATATTCTTAATCCGCGATGAATTAGTTGCCGCTGGTTTAGATAAAAACAACATCCATTACGAGTTGTTTACTTCGGGAATTACAGACGAAGACAAAGCCCGAATGGCTAAAATAGCCGAGAAAAAAGTAGAAGGAACCGAAGTAACCATCATCGACGGCGGAAAAGAATTCCATTTCATTATGGACGACGATTTTGACAACATTCTCGATGGCGCATTAGCTGCTGGTGCCGATTTGCCATTCGCTTGCAAAGGTGGGGTTTGTAGTACCTGCAAGTGCAAAGTGGTTTCAGGAACCGTCGAAATGAAAATCAATTATGCACTCGATGAAAACGAGGTGGAAAAAGGATTGGTGTTAAGCTGTCAAGCCGTGCCAACCTCAGAAAAAGTAGTAGTCGATTTTGGTGTTTAATTTCAGACTTAGCTTGTCGAAGTCAGGAGCAAATGGCTCGGGATATATCAGTAATCCATATTCCTGCTTTCCTTCCAAAGCTCGCTAAAGAAGCGAGGCTTTTCCCTCCAATCAGGGCTAGAAAGCAACCGAATTGAATAAAATTAGAAATATAATAAGCGACCCGAGACCAAAGGTCGAACAGACAAAGTAATTTGCGGTAAAAAAATCAGTTAAAATCTGATTAATCTGTCAAATCTGTGGCAAAAAAATAAAACAATAATCGTTCAAAGTTACTGCAAAGTAAAGTATTACGGCGACTGAACACTGAACACTAATTCAAAAAAATTATGTCAGAACACGAAGTAAAAAACCTAGAAGCAATTTTCGACGCACGAATCGCTCGTGACGAAAAAATTGAACCCAAAGATTGGATGCCTGAAAAGTACCGTCAAACGCACATCCGTCAAATTTCCCAACATGCACATTCCGAAATTGTTGGTATGTTGCCAGAAGGAAATTGGATTACTCGTGCGCCTTCGCTGAAAAGAAAGGTAGCCTTGTTGGCTAAAATTCAAGACGAAGCAGGACATGGTTTGTACTTATATTCTGCTTGTGAAACTCTCGGAGTTTCTCGTGAAGAATTGTACGACCAATTGCATTCTGGTAAAGCAAAATATTCCAGTATTTTCAATTATCCAACACTTACTTGGGCTGATATGGGAGCAATCGGTTGGTTAGTTGATGGTGCTGCTATCATCAATCAAGTGCCTTTAACTACTACGTCATTCGGACCTTATGCTCGTGCTATGGTTCGTGTTTGTAAAGAAGAAAGTTTTCACCAGCGACAAGGGTTTCAAATCATGATGACACTTGCCGAAGGAACTCCAGAACAAAAAGAAATGGCCCAAGACGCTTTAAATCGTTGGTGGTTTCCAGCCTTAATGATGTTAGGTCCAACTGATGATGCATCAGTACATACGGAACAATCTATGAAATGGAAACTGAAACGTAAAACCAACGACGAATTGCGTCAACAGTTTGTAGATCAAACCGTTCCACAAGCTCACATGATTGGACTTACTATTCCAGATCCAACATTAAAATTTAATGAAGAAACCAAACATTACGAATTTGGAGAATTAGATTGGGATGAATTTTGGCAAGTAGTAAAAGGCCACGGACCATGCAATAAAGAACGAATCGCTGCTCGTAAAAATGCCTGGGATAATGGCAAATGGGTGCGTGATGCTGCTATGGCTTATGCTGAAAAACAAGCAAATAAAGAAGTAAAACAAGCAATATAATCAATTACGAATTATCAATTACGAATTTTTTCTAATTCATAATTCATAATTTAAAATTCATAATTATGAAGAATTGGCCACTTTGGGAAGTATTTATAAGAAGTAAAAATGGATTGGAACACCGCCACTGCGGAAGTTTACACGCAAGCGATGCCACTATGGCATTAGAAAACGCACGCGATGTTTACACACGACGTATGGAAGGCGTCAGCATTTGGGTGGTGCCATCAGCACAAATCACAGCATCAAATCCAGACGACAGCGCCGAACTTTTCGAACCCGCAAAAGACAAAGCTTACCGTCATCCAACATTCTATGAATTGCCTGACGAATTAAAACACATGTAAGATGAACAACAATTTAGTACAATACATCTTCGGAATTGCGGATAATTCTTTAATTTTAGGACAACGTCTTGGTGAACTTTGCGGTCACGGTCCAAGTTTAGAAACCGATATTGCCATGACGAATATTTCTCTAGATTTATTCGGACAAGTACGAAGTTATTATCAATATGCAGCCAAATTAATCGGAGGCGAAGCTACAGAAGATACTATTGCATTTCTAAGAAAAGAAAGAGACTATAAAAACGTTTTGTTGGTCGAACAACCCAATCAAGATTTTGGATATTCTATTGCTAGACAATTTTTATTTGATGTGTATCATTTATTAATGTTAGAAGAATTGCAAAATAGCAAAGACGAAACGGTATCAGCTATTGCCAAAAAAAGTATCAAAGAGGTTTCGTATCATACTCGTTTTTCTTCCGATTGGATCAAAAGATTAGGAGATGGAACCGAAGAAAGCCATAATAAAATCCAAGCTGCAATCAACGATTTATGGATTTTTACCGAGGAACTTTTCCACCAAACCGATGCCGATAAAGCTATGGTAGCGGGAGGAATAGGAGTAGATGTGACACTTTTGAAAGCTAATTATTACAAAAAAGTAAGCAGTGTTTTAGAAGAAGCTACATTGCAAACACCTACTATTGAATATTTCCAAAAAGGAGGAAAACTAGGTATACACAGCGAACACATGGGCTTCATTCTAACTGAATTACAGTACATGCAACGCACGTATCCAAATATGACTTGGTAAAAAAGTAAAATCTAGCCCTTAAGAATCTTTACTAATAAATTATCATTGCGAACTTAGCGTAGAAACCTTGCGCTCTTTGCGGTAAAATAAATGACAGAACAATTAACACATATTGACCCAAAACTATTCGAAATTTTAGATTCGGTTTCCGATCCTGAAATTCCAGTATTGTCAATAATGGAAATGGGTGTCGTGCGTTCTGCTAAACTAATAAACGGAATTGTAGAAGTTCAAATCACTCCAACCTACAGCGGTTGCCCAGCAATGGATGTAATTGGTGATGATATCAAATTAGCATTCCAACAAAAAGGCTTTGAAGCCAAAGTAGAATTAATCCTCTCGCCAGCATGGACAACCGATTGGATTACACCAAAAGGCAGAGTAGCATTAGAAAAATACGGAATTGCTTCACCTTTATCAGAATCAGCTGATAAAGAAGTGCTTCTTGGAAATAAAAAGTTAGTAAAATGTCCACAATGTGGTTCATTGAACACAAAGTTAGTAAGTCAATTTGGTTCCACAGCTTGCAAAGCATTATTTCAATGCGATGATTGCTTAGAACCATTCGACTATTTTAAATGTTTAAAATAATTTGCAATTAACGGTAAAATAGTCCTTGTGGCACCGAGACTTTGCGAGAAATAAAATATAGGTATGAGCAATTCAATTGAATTAAAAATTGAAAACAATGTGGCGTGGATTTTACTCAACAGACCCGAAGTTTTCAATAGTTTCAACAGAGAAATGGCGTTGTCATTGCAAGACAAGTTAGACGAATGCAATAACAATCAAGCCATCCGTGCCATCGTGCTAACTGGAAGTGGAAAAGCATTTTGTGCTGGGCAAGACCTAAAAGAAGTAACCGACCCAGAATTGAATCCGGGTTTCAGAAAAATATTGGAAGAACACTACAATCCAATAATCCAAAAAATTAGAACGATTGAAAAACCAGTCATTGCAGCCGTAAATGGAGTAGCCGCAGGAGCAGGAGCCAACATCGCTTTAGCATGTGATATCGTTATTGCCTCAGAACACGCTAGTTTTATACAAGCGTTTAGTAAAATTGGATTGGTTCCTGATAGTGCTGGGACTTTCTTTTTACCACGATTAATCGGTTTTCAAAAAGCATCGGCATTAATGATGTTGGGCGATAAAGTCTCTGCACCAGAAGCTTTGAGTATTGGAATGATTTATAAATTATACCCAGTAGCTACATTTGAGGAAGAAGTAAAAACAATCGCCGAAAATTTAGCACAAATGCCAACCAAAGCGTTAGGTTTAACCAAAAGATTATTAAACCAATCCATGACTAATAATCTGGAACAACAATTAGCATTGGAAAGCGATTTACAAATCGAAGCGAGTTCCTCCAACGATTACAAAGAAGGTGTAACCGCTTTTGTTGAAAAAAGAAGACCAGAGTTCAAAGGAAATTAAATAATCAACTTAGCGAACTAAGCGTAAATCCTTGCGCTCTTTGCGGTTAAAAGTAGTAGTAATGAATGTAGCCATAATAGGTTCAGGAACCATGGGAAGCGGCATCGCGCAGGTAGCCGCAACTTCGGGTTGTGTCGTAAAACTTTTCGATTTGAATCAAGATGCGTTAACCAAAAGTAAAAATGCTCTTGAAATCACGTTATCAAAATTAGTCGAAAAAGAAAAAATTGATGCCACCGAAAAATCCCGAATCCAAAATAATATTTCTTATGTCAACACTTTAAAAGATTTGTCCGATTCCGATTTAGTCATCGAAGCCATCGTAGAAAATCTCGAAGTCAAGCGAAAGGTATTTTCAGAACTCGAAACTCTAGTTTCAGAAAACACAATACTCGCATCCAACACATCATCACTATCAATAGCTTCCATTGCAGCTTCTTGTCAAAAACCAGAACGCGTCATTGGAATTCACTTTTTTAATCCAGCGCCATTAATGCAGCTGGTTGAGGTGATTCCAGCAGTGCAAACTAGCGAAGAAGTGTTGCAAAAATCAGTACAAATTATCTCCGATTGGAAGAAAGTAGTAGCTGTTGCCAAAGACACTCCAGGGTTTATAGTAAACCGTGTTGCACGACCTTTTTACAGCGAAAGTTTACGAATTTACGATGAAGGAGTAGCCGATTTTGCCACCATCGATTGGGCTTTAAAAACCATTGGTGGTTTCCGAATGGGACCTTTCGAATTAATGGATATGATCGGTCACGATGTCAATTATGTGGTAACCGAAACCGTATTCACAGCCTTCTATTTTGACCCAAAATTCAAACCATCATTCACACAAAAACGCCTTTTGGAAGCAGGATTTCTCGGAAGAAAATCAGGACGAGGTTTTTACAATTACAATCAAGAATTACCATTACCAACAGAAGATACTGTTTTAGCAAAAACCATTTTCGAAAGAGTAATTGTAATGCTAATCAACGAAGCAGCTGACACGTTATTTTTAAATATCGCATCAGCCAAAGACATCGACAACGCCATGACCAAAGGAGTCAATTACCCAAAAGGATTACTCGCTTGGGCAGACGAACTCGGAATCAATTGGTGCATAGAAAAACTAGACGAATTATACAACGAATACCACGAAGATAGATACCGATGCAGCCCAATTTTGCGTAGAATGTCTAAAGAGAATAAAAATTTTTACTAAATAAACTTAGCGAACCTAGCGTTGTCACCCTGAGCTTGTCGAAGGGCTCTGCGCTCTTTGCGGTTAAAAAAAACAAATGAAAGGAACCAAAATACCATATAAAATGTTGTCTCAAGACGCCTACAGCCAATGGTTAGGCATCGAGATTCTCGAGTGCGAAATCGGTCGTTGCAAAGTAGCGATGACGGTTCGCAAAGAAATGCTCAACAGTATGTTCAAAGCCCACGGAGGAATCACCTATTCGTTAGCCGACACCGCTTTCGGATTCGCAGCCAACACGCACGGTAAATTTTCAGTTTCCATCGAGACCTCAATAAATCACATTGAAGCAGTCAATGAAGGTGATTATCTAACCGCCGAATCAGTAATAGAAAAAGTAAATAACAAACTAGGATTCAATATTATAGAAGTAAAACGAGGCGACGAATTGGTAGCACTTTTCAAAGGCGTTGTCTATCGCACCCAAAAAGATTGGGAGGAGTGAAATTTGTCAGGCTGAGTTTGTCGAAGTCAGAAGCGAATGGCTCGGGCATTTTAGCAATCCATGTTCCCGCTTTCCGCTCTACAAGGTGCCGCTCCAATCGGGGCTATAAAGGAAGTGAATTGATTAGAAAATAAAATAAATAAGAAATATAAATAGATGTCATTTTCAAGAATTTTAAATCTGAAATCTGAAATCTGAAATCTAAAATCTGAAATCTAAAATCTGCAATCTGAAAATGGAAGCATACATCATAGACGGAGTACGAACTCCAATCGGAAGTTACCAAGGTACACTAGCATCGGTTCGCCCAGATGATTTAGGAGCTTTGGTCATCAAATCCGTAGTAGAAAAAAATCCAAACATCCCAACTGATGCCTACGACGACGTCATCATGGGTTGTGCCAATCAAGCTGGTGAAGACAATCGTAATGTAGCAAGAATGTCACTTTTATTGGCAGGATTACCATATACAGTTCCCGGCGAAACGGTCAACCGTCTTTGTAGTTCAGGATTATCAGCTATTATTGGTGCTAATCGCGCTATAAAAGCTGGTGACGGACACGTTTTTATAGCAGGCGGAATCGAAAACATGACCCGCGGACCATTAGTAGTTTCCAAACCATCATCAGCGTATGGAACCGATTCTAAAATGTATGATTCGAGCTTTGGCTGGCGTTTCATAAATCCAAAACTACATGCCATGTACGGCACAGATGCGATGGGTGAAACTGCAGAAAATCTTGTAGAAAAATACAATATTACTCGTGAAGATCAGGATTCGTTTTCTTTACATAGCCAACAAAAAGCAACTGCAGCACAAACTTCTGGAAGATTAGCCAAAGAAATAGTTACGGTTGAAATTCCACAACGAAAAGGCGATGCGATTCAATTTTCAAAAGATGAATTCATCAAACCAAGCACATCAATGGAAGGTTTGTCAAAATTACGTCCAGCTTTCAAAAAAGACGGAAGTGTAACAGCAGGAAACGCCTCAGGTTTAAATGACGGCGCTTGCGCAACAATAATTGCATCAGAAGAAGCTGTTAAAAAATACAATTTAAAACCATTAGCTCGAATTGTAAGTTCATCGGTGGTAGGAGTAGAACCCAGAATTATGGGAATTGGTCCGGTAGAAGCAACCAAAAAAGCATTAGCAAAAGCAGGTTTAACCTTAGACCAAATCGACATAATCGAATTAAACGAGGCTTTTGCAGCACAAAGTATTGCTTGTATCCGCGAATTAGGATTACAAGATAACGATCCAAGAATAAATCCGAATGGTGGCGCCATCGCAATTGGTCATCCATTAGGAGTAACCGGTGCAAGAATCGCGTATTCAGCAGCATTAGAATTACAATTAACAGGAAAACGATATGCATTAATCACAATGTGCATCGGTGTTGGACAAGGCTATGCCGCAATCATAGAAAGAGTATAAAACTTAGCGAACCTAGCGTAAACCTTAGCGTTCTTCGCGGTTAAAAAATATAACATGAACAAAACACAACATTACGTACAAGGAAAATGGACGTCTGCAACTGGAGATGGGAAACCCTCTTACGATGCGGTTACGGGCGAATTCATCGCAGAAACCTCTGTTGAAGGATTAGATATTCCTGCCATTTTGCATTATGGAAGAACAAAAGGCGGTGAAAAATTGCGCAAAATGACTTTCCAAGAACGCGGTAATATGATTAAAAGTTTGGCGATGTATTTGACCAAACGCAAAGAAGCTTTTTACGAAATCAGTTACCGAACTGGTGCTACTCGTATCGATTCGTGGATTGATATCGAAGGTGGTTTCGGAAACTTATATGCTAATGCGTCGTTGCGAAAATTATTCCCAAACCAAGCGTATCATGTGGAAGGCGACCCCATCGATTTGTCGAAAGGCGGTCGATTTATGGCGCATCATATTTTAGTTCCGAAAAAAGGAGTGGCGATTCACATCAACGCTTTTAATTTTCCAATTTGGGGAATGTTAGAAAAATGTGCTTGTAATTGGATGGCGGGAATGCCAGCGGTAGTTTTGCCAGCTCCAGTTACGGCTTATTTAACGGAAGCCGTGGTTCGAGAAATCATCGCCTCTAATATATTGCCGGAAGGCGCATTGCAATTGATTTCAGGAACAGCCAAAAACATTTTCGATACAGTGGAAAGCCAAGATGTAATCACATTTACAGGTTCGGCTGCTACTGGTCGATTGTTGAAATCACATCCAAGGTTAATTCAAGAATCGGTTCCGTTTACCATGGAAGCAGATAGTTTGAATGCCTCAATTTTAGGAGAAGACGCCGTTCCAGGAACTTCTGAATTTGATTTGTTCATCAATCAGGCGCGTAGTGAAATCACGGTAAAAGCGGGACAAAAATGTACAGCAATCCGTCGTATGATTGTTCCTGAAAAACTGATGGATGATGTTCAATCGGCTCTTTCAAAATCATTAGACAAAGTGGCTATCGGTGATCCAAGATTAAAAGAAGTCCGAATGGGCGCTTTGGTAAGTAAAGACCAAGTAGACGTTTTAAAAGGAAGAGTTCAAGAATTATCCAAATCAGCCAAAATAGTGTATGGAAATTTAGAAAAAACCAACATCATCGGAGCCGACGAAAAAGGGGCTTTTGTAAGTCCTATTGTACTTCGCGAAGACAATCCGTTTGCAAATATAGCCGTTCACGAAACCGAGGCTTTTGGTCCGGTTTCAACGATTATGCCGTATAAAAACCTTGATGAAGCTATTGAGTTAGCTCAAATGGGTAAAGGTTCGTTAGTATCGTCAATCGTTACCAATTCTGATGAAATTGCTAAAGAATATGTAGTTAATGCCGCATCACATCACGGAAGAATTTTAGTTCTAAATCGTGAAAATGCCAAACAAAGTACGGGTCACGGTTCACCATTACCATTATTAGTTCATGGTGGTCCAGGCCGCGCTGGTGGCGGAGAAGAAATGGGTGGCGTTCGCGGAATCAAACATTACATGCAACGTTGCGCGATTCAAGGTTCGCCAACAACTTTAACCGAAATCACAGGAATTTATCAAGCGAATTCGGCGTATAAAGAAATCACGCAGCATCCGTTCCAATACCATTGGGAAGACATCCAACCCGGTATGTCATTACGCACTCATAACAGAACAGTTACCGATACTGATATCATCAATTTTGCCAATATCACTTGGGATCATTTCTATGCACACACCGACATTACTTCGCTTGACGGAAGTATTTTCAAAAAAAGAACCGCTCACGGCTACTTCATTTTAGCAGCAGCAGCAGGTTTGTTTGTGTACCCAAATAAAGGTCCAGTTGCGGCAAATTACGGATTGGAAGAATGTCGTTTCTTACGCCCAATTTATCACAACGATACCGTTTATGTACGTTTAACGTGTAAACAAAAAGTCGATAGAGATGTAGCTTCAGCGGAACATCCAAGTGGCATCGTAAAATGGTTTGTTGAGGTTTTTGATACCGAAAATGAATTAGTAGCAGTAGCAACAATTCTAACAATGGTTCAGAAAAAGCAAGAAGTTTTCGTAGAGATGACCGATGAAAAAGTTGCTGAATGTGTGAACAAACTAACAGAAAATACCAAGCCAAATTGGGGAATTCTAACGCCTCAACATTTGTTAGAACATTTGGAGCTAGGGTATAAAATCATGTCAGGTGAAATTCAAGATTTTGAAATTGCAACACCCGAAAAGATTTTGGATAAAGTGCATAATTCGTTATACAATTATGACAAATTCCCAAAAGGGACGAAGTTTCCAACGATGAAAAAAGACGAATTAGAAGATTTAATTCATCCCGATTTCGAAACAGCCAAAGCCAAATTTTTTGAAGCAAGAGAACAATATAAAACCTTTTTCAAGGAAAATCCTGAAGCCGTTCTAAAGAACATGGTTTTCGGAGAAATGAATAAATATGCTTCTTATCTATTAGAACGAAAGCATTTGAACCATCATTTTGAACAATTTAATATTTTGTAAATAATAATTTGAAGCTAATCCTGCTATCCGTTGCAATCTTTTCTTTTTTTAAAGAAAAAAAAGAAAAGGATTTCCACTACTATCAGGGCTAGGAATAGAGAATAAAAAGAAAATCAGCGGAAATCAGCTAAAATCAGTGTCATCCGTGTCCAAAAAAATAATTATGTCAAAAGCATACGTAAAATATTTGAAATTAAAAGGAGGACAGCCAGTGGCTGTCAGGTAAAAAGTATATAATTATGAATGAAGCATATGTAAATTATACAATTAGTGACAACATCGCCACTATCGAGTTTTTTCATCCCGAACAAAATTCCTTACCAGGCAACATCCTAGCACAATTAGCCAACACCATAACAGAAGTTGGAAAAAATAACGAAGTAAAAGTCATCATCCTTAAAAGTGGTGGAGACCGAACCTTTTGTGCAGGAGCGAGTTTTCAAGAACTAATTTCCATCAACGATGCTGAAACTGGAAAAGTATTTTTCTCAGGATTTGCCAACGTAATCAACGCAATGAGAAAATGTCCAAAATTCATCATCGGACGCATTCAAGGAAAAACCGTTGGTGGTGGAGTAGGAATAGCAGCGTCAACCGATTATTGTATGGCAACTAAATTCGCTGCTATAAAATTATCAGAATTAAACGTTGGAATCGGACCATTCGTAGTCTCACCAGCCATCGAGAGAAAAATGGGAGTTTCAGCCATGTCACAAATTGCTATTGATGCTAATTCTTTCTATGAAGCTAGTTGGGCCAAAGAAAAAGGACTGTTTGCCAATGTGTATGAATCCATTGAAGAAATGGACGAAGCCGTTCAGAAATTCGCCGAACATTTATGCACCTACAATCCAGAAGCCATGCTCGAAATGAAAAAGGTTTTTTGGAGAGGAACAGAAGACTGGGATAATTTATTAGCCGAAAGAGCCGCTATTAGCGGAAGATTAGTGCTGTCTGATTTTACAAAAGAAACGTTGAAGAAATTTAAATAAAGACAAAAGATAATAGACGAAGAGATGATAGACAGAAAATCTATTATCTATCTGTCTATCATCTATTATCTAAAAAGATATGATATACGAATTCAAAGGGTTCATCCCAGTCATACACGAAAGTAGTTTCATCCATCCGCAAGCCGCGGTTACGGGTAATGTCATTATTGGAAAAAATGTATATGTTGGTCCAGGTGCAGCGATTCGTGGCGATTGGGGAGAAATCATTATTGAAGATGGCTGTAACGTTCAAGAGAATTGTACGATTCATATGTTCCCAGGAAAGACCATGGTTTTGAAGGCCGGAGCGCACATCGGTCATGGAGCGATTATTCACGGAGCCAATATTGGAGCCAATTGTTTGGTCGGAATGAACGCTGTAATTATGGATGACGTAAACGTTGGAGATGAATGTATTATCGGAGCATTAAGTTTCGTAAAAGCCGGAATGCAAATACCCAACCGTAAAATGGTAGTTGGAAATCCAGCCACAATTATAAAAGACGTTTCTGATGAAATGATGGATTGGAAAACTAAAGGAACCGCATTATACCAACAATTACCAAAAGAATGTTACGAAACCTTAAAAGCCGTTGAACCATTGCGTGAAATTCCAGCCAATCGACCAACGCAAGAAGCGTTTTATAAAACATTAGAAGAATTTAGAAAAAGCAATTAGCTATAAGCAATAAGCGTTTAGCTAAATAGAATTAATTAATTTAAATGCTGCAAGCCTATGCCCCAGTGCTAATGGCTAACAGCTAATGGCTAACAGCTATGATAACAGAATTCAAAATGCCCAAAATGGGCGAAAGCATCACCGAAGCCACCATCATCAATTGGTTAAAATCCGTTGGTGATTATGTGGAAGCGGAAGAAATGATAGTGGAAGTTGCTACCGATAAAGTAGACAACGATGTGCCTTCTCCAATTTCTGGCGTGATTACTGAAATTCGTTTTCAGAAAGACGACGTGGTTGAAGTCGGTGAAGTTTTAGCGTTGATTGATTCTGAAGGAGTTCAAGAAGCAAGAAGCAAGAAGCAAGAAGATTTCGATAATAAAGTTGAAATACCATCAATGGCTCAGACCCAACAACCTGAAATTCGAAACCTGAAACTTGAAACTAAAAATGCTGACACTTTCATTTCGCCATTAATCATTTCAATTGCCCAAAAAGAAAACCTTTCTATTGAAGAATTACAAACCATTCCGGGTTCAGGAACGGATGGGCGTTTGCAAAAAAGCGATGTGTTTAATTATTTAAGAAATAGAAAATATCCTATACAGTCAAAACCGATAACGGATAACCGACAACCGACAACGTCTTCTTATCCAAAACCAAAAATCAATTTTGTAGAAGGAAAAGACCGCATTGTAGAAATGGATAGAATGCGCAAGATGATTGCCGATCACATGGTCTATTCGAAGCAAACATCACCACACGTGACTTCTTACATTGAAGTCGATGTGACGAATTTGGTACATTGGAGAAACGAGAACAAAGACAAATTTCAGGAAAAACACAATGAAAAATTGACGTTTACACCTGTATTCGTTCAAGCTGTAGCAAAAGCTGTAGCCGATTTTCCAATGATAAATGTTTCTGTGGATGAGAAAAATATTATCGTTCACAAGGATATCAATATCGGAATGGCAACTGCATTACCATCAGGAAATTTAATCGTTCCTGTAGTGAAAAATGCCAATGAAAAAGATTTAGTCGCTTTAGCAAAAGATGTAAATACTTTGGCGGAAGCTTCAAGAAATAACCAATTAAGACCAGAGCAAATTCAAGGAAGTACCTTCACCATTTCCAATGTTGGAACGTTTGGAAGTTTGATGGGAACCCCAATCATCAACCAACCCGAAGTTGCGATTTTAGCATTAGGGATTATCAAAAAACGTCCCGAAGTGATTACCACTTCAACAGGTGACGAAATCGCCATCAGAAGCATGATGTATCTTTCTTTATCGTTCGATCATAGAGTAGTGGACGGATTTTTAGGAGGTTCTTTCTTACGAAAAGTAGGCGATTATTTAGAACAATTTGACACAAACACAACAATATAACATTATGGAAGATATAATGACACATTCAATAAAAGTAACTCAAGTTGCCCAATCAAAAGTTTCAGAAGTGAATCTTGAAAACATCACAATGGGAACCCATTTTACCGATCACATGTTCATTTGTGATTATGAAAATGGCGAATGGCATAATCCAAGAATTGAGCCATTAGCCTTGATTCCAACGCATCCTGCTGCGATGGCTTTACATTACGGACAAGCCATTTTTGAAGGGATGAAAGCCACTTTAGGAAAAGATGGAACACCATTATTATTTCGTCCAGATGAAAACGCAAAACGAATGAATTTTAGTGCTGACCGAATGGGAATGCCTTCGTTTCCATCAGTTTTATTTGTAGAAGCCTTGAAACAATTTACTGCTTTAGAGAAAAATTGGATTCCAACATCCACTGGAAGCGCCTTGTATTTACGTCCGTTTATGTATGCCGATGAGGCATTTATTGGAATGCGTGCGGCTACAAGTTTCAAATTCATCGTAATGGCATCGCCTGCCGGACCATTTTTCAGTAGAAAAATTAAATTATATGCTGAGAAAAAATATGTTAGAGCCGTAAACGGAGGAACTGGAGAAGCTAAAGCAGCCGGAAATTATGCCGCAGCCATTCGTCCCACAGAATATGCCAAAGCCAAAGGTTACGACCAAGTGTTGTGGTTAGACGCACATGATTTTGAATACATTCAAGAAGTGGGAACGATGAATATTTTCTTCAAGATTGATGGCAAATTCATCACGCCAAGTTTAACAGGTTCTATTTTATCAGGAATTACTAGAATGAGCGTAATTGATTTGTTAAGAAGCAAAGGTTTTGAAGTAACCGAAAGACCAATCAAAATGTCTGAAATTATAGAAGCATCCAAAAATGGCACTTTAGAAGAAGCTTTCGGAACTGGAACAGCAGTAGGAATTGCTATGGTTGAAGAAATTGGGAATAACGATTTGTCGATTAAATTTCCAGCCGAAAATCCAGTTTCAGTAATGGTAAATGACACGTTGAATGCGATTAAAAGTCAAGATATCAAAGACGAATTTGGTTGGATTGTAGAAGCAAAATAAACTATTAAATATTTAACCCTTTCTGAGTTTAAAACTCAGAAAGGGTTTACTATACTAAATATGTTAGATAAAAAAATACTAGAAAAAGCGTTTTCAACAATGGCCACTGCCAAAGCCATGGCGACTTTGTATGAAGATAATTTCAAAATAGTTTCTAAATACGTACACGCTACTTCGCGTGGTCACGAAGCGATTCAAATTGCTATGGCAATGCAATTGTTGCCACAAGATTATGCGTTTCCTTATTACCGTGATGATGCTATGATGTTGGGAATCGGAATGCAACCTTATGATTTGATGTTGCAATTGATGGCAAAGGCAGCCGACCCGTTTTCGGGCGGGCGAACGTATTATTGTCATCCGAGTTTGAAAGATGCTGATAAACCTAAAATCCCACATCAATCATCAGCAACCGGTATGCAAGCCATTCCAGCAACTGGTGCAGCAATGGGGTTTTGGTATAAAGAAAATACCGGAATTCAAGATGCTAATTTAGAAAAACCAATTGTAGTTTGTTCGCTTGGAGATGCATCCGTAACTGAAGGTGAAATCGCAGAAGCACTACAAATGGCAGCCTTGAAACAACTACCAATTTTGTATTTAGTGCAAGATAACGGTTGGGATATTTCGGCCAATGCGGCGGAAACTCGTGCTCAAAATGCTTTTGAATATGCCAAAGGTTTCCACGGAATTGAAGCCATTTCGATTGACGGAGCCAATTTTACAGAAAGTTATTTAGCGGTTCAAAAAGTAGTACGAACCATTCGTGAAGAACGCCGTCCGTTTTTGGTTCATGCCAAAGTGCCGTTGTTGAATCACCATACTTCTGGTGTTCGAATGGAATGGTACCGTGACGATTTGGAAGAAGCACAATCGCGAGATCCATTTCCAGTTTTGATACAACAATTATTGGAAGCCGGATTTACCAAAGAAGAAATTCAAGCAATAGAAAATACCGCTGTTGCCAAAGTGCAAGCGGATTTTGATAAAGCGCAATTAGCAGCAGATCCAACTCCAGAAGATTTATTTACACACGATTTTGCTCCAACGCCAATTACAGAAGAAGTAGGTGAACGAAATCCGGAGCGTGAAGATAAAGTAGTAATGGTCGATTGTGCCTTATTTGCTGTAGAAGAATTAATGAAAAAACACCAAGAATGTTTGTTGTATGGACAAGACGTTGGTGGAAGATTGGGAGGTGTTTTTAGGGAAGCAGCGACTTTAGCACAGAAATTTGGAGACGAACGCGTTTTTAATACACCCATTCAAGAAGCTTTTATTGTGGGTTCTACTGTTGGGATGAGCGCAGTGGGTTTAAAACCCATTGTTGAGGTGCAGTTTGCTGATTACATTTGGCCAGGCTTGAACCAATTGTTTACCGAAGTCAGTCGTTCGTGTTATTTATCCAATGGAAAATGGCCTGTAAGTATGATTCTTCGTGTGCCGATTGGTGCTTATGGAAGTGGTGGACCTTATCATTCGTCGTCTGTAGAAAGTGCTTTGACTAATATTCGTGGTATCAAAATTGCGTATCCAAGTAATGGTGCCGACTTAAAAGGATTGTTGAAAGCGGCTTATTACGACCCCAATCCGGTAGTGATTTTGGAACATAAAGGGTTGTATTGGAGTAAAGTAAAAGGTACCGATGCTGCAAGAGTCAACGAACCGAGCGAAGACTATATCTTACCTTTCGGAAAAGCCAATATCGTTCAAGAAATTTGGGAACAAGAAACCGATGAAACCATCACGGTGATTACCTACGGAATGGGCGTTCATTGGGCGTTGAATGCTTCGGCAACGATGAAAAAGCAAGTGGAAATTATCGATTTACGAACGCTATATCCACTTGATGAAGAAACCATCTTTAAATCGGTTAAAAAGGCTAAAAAATGTTTGGTAGTGACCGAAGAACCAACCAACAATTCGTTTGCAAGAAGTTTGGCTGGATTGATTCAAGAAAAATGTTTCAAATATTTGGATGCGCCAGTAATGGTAATCGGTTCGGAAAATATGCCGGCTATTCCGCTGAACAGTACTTTGGAGTTTACCATGATTCCAAATGTGGATAAAGTGCGATTGAAAATAGAGGAACTTTTGAGGTATTAATTGTCATTACGAGGCGCAAAGCAATCTGGAGCTATTTCCAGCTTTCCGTTGCAATCTTTTTATACCTGACAGGTATAAAAAGGATTTTCTCTTCAATCTGGGCTAGGGCAGTTGGGTTGGAAAGAAATTAGGTAAGTTTTCAAAATTCAGTATCCGTTGTTGAATATTGAACAAGGAACTTTCTTAGAAATGCTAACTCTATTCCATACCCTTACCCATTAGCCCTGATGGGAACAAGCTACCGTGTAGCGTGAACAGCAGGAATAGGGAAACCAAAAGGAACCAAGCCATTCGCTTCTAATAATAAAAAACCACAGTTAGTAAAATACTACACTGTGGTTTTTAGTTTCTCAATATTCAAAATTCGGTATTGAATGTTGAATATTCAATTTGGAATAACGAATAATGAAGTTTTAAATTATTTTTTTACACCTGGAGGATATTGCGCCAATATTTTATCTACAAATTCTTTGATTCGGGCGTCTTTTTCTTCGGCATTTTTGGTTAAGTAGCCGCTTCCTTCACCTTGCCAAACCAATTCTTTGGTTTTAGCGTCAATTAAATCGATGTACAAAGTACCTTCAGGAGTAGTGTAGACATTGCTATAGCCCATACCCCAATGAGGTCCCCAACCCCAACCCCAGCCAAAACCGCTGTTGTTGTATACGTCAACGCGTTGGCTTTCTTTAGTAAAAATGCTCACTAATAAATCGGGTGATTCACTTTTGGTAAGCCCTTTGGCTGTCATGGCATCGTCTATAGAATAGAGAATTCTCTTTTTATCTAAATCGGAGATCTCTACTTTATCGACGGCACTTTTTAAGTAGGCATAGGTTTTATACCCAGCAAAATTGGCTTTTTTGTCGTAATCGGAATTTACTCTAACCGAACTGCAAGAGGCAAGCACGAAGAGTAGGAGTAATGGTAAAAATTTTGTTGTTTTCATATCTATTTTTTTGTTTAATAAGTTTAATATTGTTTAAATAGTTTAAATATGTTGGAATGTTTTTTTTAAATTAAACCCTTAAACAATTTTAAACTAAAATAAACCTTCGTCCACTATATTAGGGATGGTAACTTTCAACAAAGGTTGCGTCTCCATAGCTCTTTTTATAGCAAAAATAGCACCTTCGTTTCGGGCCCAACTTCTTCTGGATATTCCATTGTTGACATCCCAGAAAAGCATTGATTCTAAGCGTTTTGATGCTTCTTTTGTTCCATCAAGAACCATACCAAAACCGCCGTTAATTACCTCGCCCCAGCCCACGCCACCACCGTTGTGAATGGATACCCAAGTAGCACCTCGGAAACTGTCTCCAATCACATTTTGGATTGCCATATCGGCAGTAAAACGCGAACCGTCGTAGATGTTAGAAGTTTCACGATAAGGTGAATCGGTTCCTGAAACATCGTGGTGATCACGACCTAAAATCACGTAGCCAATTTCGCCACGAGCAATAGCTTGATTGAACGCTTCTGCTATTTTGATGCGGCCTTCGGCATCGGCGTAAAGTATTCTTGCTTGAGAACCAACGACTAATTTATTTTCTTGTGCGCCTTTAATCCATTGGATGTTATCGGCCATTTGTTGTTGGATTTCGGAAGGAGAATTTTTCATCATTTCTTCCAAAACATCGCAAGCAATTTTGTCAGTTTTGGCTAAATCTTCAGGGTTTCCAGAGGCACAAACCCAACGGAAAGGACCAAATCCGTAATCGAAACACATCGGTCCCATAATATCTTGAACGTAGCTGTTGTATTTAAAATCAATGTGGTTTTCAGCAAAAACGTCGGCTCCAGCACGAGATGCTTCTAATAAAAAGGCATTTCCATAGTCGAAGAAATAGGTTCCTTTTGCCGTATGTTTGTTAATTGCATCGGCATGACGGCGCAATGTTTTTTGAACTTCTTCTTTGAATTTGGTTGGATTGTTTGCCATCAAATCGTTGGATTCCTCAAAAGTATATCCAATAGGATAGTATCCACCAGCCCATGGATTGTGGAGTGAAGTTTGATCGGAACCTAAATCGATACGTAAATCTTCTTGGTCGAAGCGTTCCCAAACATCTACTACATTTCCGAGATAGGCAATAGAAACTACTTCGTTATTTTCTAAAGCGCTTTTAACTCTTGGTACTAATTGGTCGATGTTGTCAATCACTTCATTAATCCAACCTTGCGAATGACGAATGTGTGTGATTTTCGGATTTACTTCGGCACAAACAGTAACACAACCTGCAATATTTCCTGCTTTTGGTTGAGCACCCGACATTCCGCCTAATCCAGAAGTTACGAATAATCCGCCTTTTGGAGCTTTTTTTATTTTTCTAAATCCGTTTAAAACTGTGATGGTAGTGCCGTGAACAATACCTTGCGGACCGATATACATATAACTTCCAGCGGTCATTTGTCCGTATTGCGAAACCCCTAAAGCATTCATTTTTTCCCAATCGTCTGGTTTGGAGTAATTAGGAATTACCATTCCATTGGTAACGACTACTCTTGGAGCTTCTTTGTGCGATGGGAATAATCCCATGGGATGACCCGAGTACATGGCTAAGGTTTGTTCGTCGGTCATTTCTGCCAAGTATTTCATGGTCAGAAGATATTGTGCCCAATTGGAAAAAACAGCACCATTTCCACCATAAGTAATCAACTCATGTGGATGTTGAGCCACGGCATAATCCAAATTATTTTGAATCATGAGCATGATGGCTTTGGCTTGTTCGCATTTTCCGGGATATTCTGAAATTGGTCTTGCATACATTCTGTAGTCAGGACGCAAGCGGTACATGTAAATTCTGCCGTACGTTTCTAACTCAGCTTTGAATTCAGGAATTAATTCGGCGTGATGCTTTGGTTCGAAATAGCGTAAGGCATTTTTTAATGCTAATTTTTTTTCGTCGTTAGAAAGTATTTCTTTGCGTTTTGGTGCGTGATTTATTTCAGTTTCATAAGGTTTCGGATTGGGTAATACCGATGGAATCCCTTGAAGTATTTGTTCTTGAAAAGTCATATTTTGTTAGTTCGTTGGTTTGTTATTTTGTTGGTGTTTTAATTGTTCCAGTTTTTTTGTCAAATCCATAAGGACAATGCCGGCAACCACTTTTGCAACAATAGCCTCTTTTTAGGTGGTATTTTTCAGTAAAGCATCTATAGCCTTCTGGAGTGAGATAATAATCTTCACCTTCTTTTAAATTTTTCGGATTTAAATCGTCATTCATAGCTACAAATTTAGCAACTTTGTAGCATATGATATTGATTGTTTTTAAATATTTAACGCCTAAAGGTTTTAGAGGAATTACTTTTTTTCCATTTGTTTTTATGGTTGATGCTAAAGATAAATCAAATCCTATTTTTATTAATCACGAGAAGATTCATATTAGACAGCAAATGGAGTTGTTGGTGGTGCCTTTTTTTGTTTGGTATTTTGTAGAATATGGTTTCCGACTAATTCAATATAAAGATAGAAAGAAAGCGTATTATAGTATCTCATTTGAGCGAGAAGCGTATGCCAATGAAAAAGACCTTGCGTATTGTAAAACAAGGTCTTTTTGGAGTTTTTTAAAATATCTGTAAATTTAAAAAATTACTTTTTGGGTGATTGTAATTCCGTTTTTTAATTTCACTTGAATGAGAAGTGCTGTGTTATTTTTTTCTAAATTGGTTATTGTAAATTCATTGGATTCAACATTGGTATAATGACCTAATTTTCTTCCTAGTATATCAAATACAGTTACCGAATCAATGGGTTCTAATGTTGAGTTGATGGTAATAAATTCTTTAGCGTAAACTCTAACAGAAGTATCAAATGAATGGTTTGAAGCGGCTAGTACATTGTTCAAATACACAATTTTAAAGCGCTCATTAATGGTGCCTGCTGAAGTGTAAAAGCGATATGGTGCTGCTTTGATGTCATAGGTAATATCCAATAGTTTATCTCTAAGATAAATATTTTGTGAATTAAATAAGCCATCCACTCCAGCTATAGCTATAGAGTATGAGCCAGCAGTTTGTATGTGTATTCCAATTGGAACTTCATCGTTTACATCAAATGGTAATTCTCTTCCTTGAATTAGATATTTGTCGGTGTTACTCGTTAACGAGTAAATGGACATTGAGCCTGTGTTTAATGTATTACTATCAAAAAAGCTATCTCTTCCCATAGTAGCCCCTTCAATATATCCAAATAACGTTCTGTCGGATTGATTGTTTGTATTGATTAAATCCAGCCAAATTCTATTTCTTTCAATGGTGTTAACATTAAAGGTTGTATTGGTAGCATTCAAATTTGAAAAACGATAAAAAGAGCTGTTGTCATATGTGTAGCTTCTTAAATTGTTATTGAATGTTACTACATCAGAAGCCGCAGGACCATCTTTCATTTGAACAAAGAAACCTTGTGCCGCACCAATAAAAAGATCGGCATTAGCAGCAGGACAGCAGCTGGTACCAGTGAAATTATAGGTTAAATAATCGCCTGGGCTGTAGTTGTAAGTAAAGGTATTGTAGAACGGACTCGCAATTTGAGAAGGTAAGGTTCCGTGTGTCCAAAGTTTAATATTTCCTTCAATTTTAGTGTTGTTGTCAAACAAAAATTGACTTCCTCTAATTGCCGAAGGATATGGATTTCCTACTAAGTTCCAATTATCGCTGTAGTTATTGATTTCAGTTCCGTTGGTTCCTGTATGGTAAGCTGTATTAGTGTCTGTACCTCGGGAAATAGGAAATGTTATTATTCCGTTATTAGGAACTCCAGTAAAAATTCCGTTAAGCGTTGATGGAACGGTTGCACTGAAACTACTAGGGCCTCTAGCAATATATCCCTTACCGGCAGTCATTGTATTTCCTGTTGCACTTTCCCAGTTTCCTTGACCGCCGTTTGGATTAGCTACGGTAGTATTCCATCTGTAGATTGGGCCCAATACTAATGGAGCGGCAATATTACTCACATTAAAATTTGCTACTGGTGATGACCAATACACATAATCTAAATTTCTAATGGATGCGTTACGTTTATAAGTTATGTTTCCTGTATTTGTGGTGTTGTTAATTTGAATTAAACTTGCCGTATTGTTGATTAAAAAGGTTCCCGTAGGTTCAACTGTTACCCAATCAGTCACCGTAATATTGTTGTTAGAATTAACCGTTAAAGTAGCGCCGTTTAAAACGGAAAGTGTTCCCGCTAATCCGTTGTATCCACTTCCCGAAATGATAGGGTTGTTTGCTGTTATTGGAATTATTACACAATCACTACCATTAGGAATTCCAACAGGTGTCCAGTTATTCGCTTTATTCCAATCGGTATCTACAGTACCATTCCATGTTTTTCTATTACTAATAGTGATAGTTGTTGGGTCGGTTATGTCTAAAGTGGTTCCGTTGCAAAAGGTATACGTCACTTTTGCAGTATACGTTGTTGTTGCCGAAGGACATACTGTTATGGTACTGGTATTCCCAACTACAGGGCCAGTGGTTCCTGCTCCTTGATACCAAGTTATGGAAGTAATTGATGTTCCTGATGGTACAAATCTCCATGCTTCATTGAAAGTAGTCCAGTCTGGATCCAAAGAATTTCGGTTTGGTGCTACTACTGCTTGAGTTCCGTTTGCATTTTGTAGTCCAACAACAGCATTTCCTGAATTCCAGGAAGCACAAACCCTCTTTTCTTTCATGTATACTTCAATAATGTTAGTGTTTTCATATAATACAATCATACCAGTGTACAAGAGTGAATTACAAGTGGATGAGAACATTGGAATATCACTCCATGAGGCAACTAATGCTCTACAACCCGAAGGCATGGTAACCAATTCGTAACCTACTTCACCACCAACGCTCGGATCAATATCATGATAAGCACCAAAAATAGTATTTAAGAATAGTGAAGTGCTAGGTAAATTGTTAGAAAAAGACCATGTAGAATATCCTCCTGGAGTATTAGAAGTTTGATCAAAAGTGATTGTTCCGTTTGAACCAATTAAACAACTGCTGTATGTATTTCCATAATAGCAGAAATTGAAAGGTAAAGCTATAGAAGATGACCATACATCATCAATATTTATACTTACAGAATTTTGCAAACAACCATATTGATAAGGTGGGTTATACGGAATTGATTGTGCTGTATATGTGGTGGTTTGTCCAAGCTGAATATAGTTTGCTTCTAGCGTTGTACACGTTGAAGCATTACAATTTAATATCGGATTTGGATCTGCACCACTTAAACCTAATCCACCAGCTACGTTAGTAGGACAGGCCATACTAGATAATCCGTTGCCGTTTCCTGGTGTACACGGAGTTGTAATGCATATAGAAAATGTTCCTTGTCCACTACCATTTGCATTGCTATATACACGAATAGTGTATGTTGTTCCAATTGTAAGTCCAGTTAATGTTGTTGTCTCTACAGCGGTACCTGTTGTATTGTTTATGCAGGTCATGCTTGTTAATCCGGAACATGTGCCACTAAAAACTTGAAAAACAGCATTACTTAATGTGGTAGGAGTTACTGTTATTGTATGACTGGCATCGGTTGCAGTAAATTGGAACCAAACATCGTCATCTGCAGTTCCTGTACATCCCACTTGCGATTGAGTACTGCCTAAAGTTGTTCCATTGGTGTTTATAGTACACGTGATTGTTGGGTTAACTGTTAATGTTGTTGCACCTATGCAATTATCGTTTGAAGGAGGAATAGGACTAGTAACACATATTCCGAAAGTTCCATTGTTATCGTTCCCATATTCCCACATTCTAATATAAACGGTTTGTCCAGGAGTTAATCCTGTTTGGGTAAGATAAGGCATAAGTCCGTTGGCACTTGAATCGTCGTCACAAGCTAATAAGGTTAAGCTACCACAAGTTCCTGAATATAGTGCCATACCGCCGTCTGTCATTATTCCAGTTTGTGTATCTACATTTATTGTTCCATTGGAAGGCACTACAACTGAAAACCAAACATCACCTCCAGCATAATTAGCACACCCTGGTGCAGGTACCCCAGAAGATGCTGTGGCTCCAGAGTTTGTATAAGTTGAATAGGAGCAAGTAGAATTTGCGGTTAAGGTTATTGCTCCAGAACAGTCATCATTAGTTGGAGCTACTATAGGGCAATTTAGTGTAAAATTAACGCTACCTCCGGACGAACTTTCTGGATCTAAAAGTAAGTAATAGGGAGTTCCTGCAGTAAGCGTAAAAAAAGTACTCAATGAAGAGCCAGTTAATGCGCTAATACAAGTCCAACCTGTTGCATTACATCCAGAGGACACAGGTTTGAACTGATAATCAATACTAGAAAATGAGCTGGTTTGTTGAATAGCATAATTGCCAGTGATAGTAGGGGTAAAGGTATACAGCTGTTCATTTCCAGGAGTGGAAAATCCACAAGAAGAAGTATTATAAGCTCCTATTCCTGAAGTTATTGTTGCGCTGGTAGCCGTTCCGCAACTGGTGATGGTAGGAATCGAGGCGCAAGGATTAAATGGAGTTGTACATGTTCTTGATATTGTAAAAGTTCCAGTGCTTGTTCCGCCCGTGAGCCAATAAGCGACGTAAACATAATAATTTACACCAACTGTTGTAGTGAATGTATAGGTTTCTGTCCCGCTTGATAGTGCTGAATCTTGACATGAAATATTTGTTTGCGAGGCACATGATCCGCTTGATATGGCCATTTCAATATCAAAACTAGTAGTGGTCACTGATATAGTTGTTTGATTACCATCTCCGGTAAATGTGTACCAAACACCGTAATCTGCAAGGCTGCATCCAGAATTATTTACAATACTTGATGTTCCTACTGTGGTTCCCGCTAAATTAGAAGTGGTACAAGGTAATGAGGTTGCATTACTACACAGGTTATTTGCTGGAGCCACAGTAAGAGTGGTAAAACTTCCAGTCACATAAGCGCTGCTACAACTATTTTTAGCAAGAATTCTATAGTAATATGTGGTTGAAGAGTTTAATCCAGTTAGATTTAATGTTGTAGTTGGTGCTACTATCGTAAATGGAGATCCTGAAATGTTTGTAGTGTAACCAGCATCGGTTGTAACTTGAACGGTATATGTTATTGCCGAAGCTGAACCTCCAGTTGGAGCTGTCCAATTCAAATTAGCACCATTTATGGTAATGCCAGATGTAGTTACAGCGTTTGGAACTGCTGGACAGGTGATTCCGTTTCCAGTTAAAGGGCCCAGTGCATTGTAAAGTGGTCCTCCAGAGCAACTGGTATTGTTATAAGCATAAATAAAGTAGTAATATTGGGTGTTACCTGCTAAACCTGTTCCAGCAATACTTGTTGATGAGGAAGATTGTACAAAAGTTAAACCCGCTCCAAGTGTAGCTATATTAGCTGCCGAATAGGTCGTGCCATTTACGGGTTGGCTAGGTGGCGTGTTGGTTAAAGAACGGATTACTAAATAGCCATCTGCAGTACCAGAAAATGATGCTGGAATTGCTGTTGAAGTTATTGTTCCTAAAGAGAATGAAGAAGCTTGAGAAGCAGGAGTTGTACACGGAACAGATGAGGTTACACAAAGACTTGTAAGTGTTAAATTTCCATTACTTCCCACATTTGCAACCTTGATGTAGTAAGTACCTGTTGCTAATGAAGTGCTAATCGTTTCGGTTTGTGTGCCATTTGTAGTGGTAGTATTAGCACAATTTATTTGGGTTAAACCCGCACAACTTCCAGTGGTAGAAATTAACTGTAGGTATATGTTTCGGTTATTACCAATACCAGTTATTGTTATGTTAAGCGGACCACCTGCTACATTAAAAGTGTACCAGCCTTCACGGTTAAATGTAGCGGCACATGAACCTCCAATATTTGGTAGATCTTGAGTAGTGTCGGTAATTGTTCCTGAAGCGCAAGCACCATTAACAGTAATAGGAGTGGCAGTTAAACAGCTTGTTCCTTGAGCATTAGAATAGTTGGAGGTTAAAAGAAATACACTCAATAAAGAAAAAACAGTAAAACTACTTTTCTTTAATTGTGTTTTTGCTTTGAATGCTAGAATTAAAAATTTTAAAAAAAAATCCATATTTTTAATAATTTTAACATAAAAACGTGTTTTGCGAATAAATCAAACTATTATTTAATTTTTAATTAAAATGTAGTGATAATTTGACTTACTCAACAAGTTATGCTGTTTTTTTTGATAATTTTTTATAAATATAAAAAATTAAGTTAAACAGAATAAGTTAAAATTAAAAAAATATTAAAAATAAATAAATTTATAGTTGATAACACATTATCGTTGAGGTTTTTCTGCAGTTATTCCCAAGGTATATTTCCCATTTCCTAATTTTATTTTTCCTTTATTTGGTCCTACAGGAATAACATCCCCAATGGCTACAAAGTCTTCTGGATTGTATTTGTACACTTCTGAATCGGAAGGCCACTGGAAAATTTTTCGGCCATCATTAGGTTGGTTTGTTGCTTTAGCTGCCAAAGGTTCTTTTTCAGCTTTTAAAAAGGCAGGACCAGGTGCTTGAGGAAAACGACCTTCACCATAATTTGTTTTTGGTTTTAGTACGAGTTGGTATTGTAGTTTGCCTGTATGATTACCTCCATTAAGTTCCAAAATTTCAACAGAATTTTTAGTTTGACTCATGATGGTTATACCATTAAAGTAAGGCATGCCAACAGGTGTGCAAATTACCCGAATGGGATTGTCTTCATCTACAACAATTACATCCGCTAAAATTGCATCTAGAACTATTGTTGCCTTGCCATTGGTCATTTGAACAGTACCATAATCTTGATACCAATATTCTGGTGATTCAGGGCATGTTAAGGTAACACGACCATGGTGTTCTGTTGGAATAATTTCAGAAACGGATCCTGTTCCTATGATTTTTCTTAGTGTAGCCCCTGCATTTGTGGAGCCACCAACATAAGCGTAGGCTTGGCTTACTCCAGTATAACTCAAGCCTTCAAAATATCCACCGATTCGCACATTTCCATTCGAATATGAAATTCCTTGAGCTCCCATAGAATCTTGATTTTGTGCGTCAGCTATTCCTTGTAATCCAACTGTATAGCCTGGATTTCCTGATGTTGTGCTTCTTTCGTTCCAACCTCTTAGTGCAATTTGAGTTCCGCCCAAACTAGCATTGGTTACATTCAATTGATTGTAATTTGCAGATGGATTGTATGTAGCGGAGGCATTGTCTACATAATTATAACTACCAATCCAAACGTTTGAATAGCTTATACTTGCAGCAACTGTTGCAGCCCCAGTGGATTGAGAAAATATACTCGTATATCCTGCCGAAGGATTGTTTGCATATACGCCAGCACCTAATAATGTTTGTGTCGGAGTTCCAAATGAAAAATTTACTTCTTTTCCTAAAGTACCTCCAACATTATTGGAATGTCCAAAAATAGCATCGCTTGTAGCGCCACTACTAACTTCAAATTTTGTGGTAGCAGAAATTGTTGGTGTTCCTATTACAACATTGCCATTAGTTCCATCAATTGTTAGTCGTTCGGTTGCTCCAGTTCTAAATTGTAAGTTTTGTGTGTCATTGGTACCAACATAATTTGTTCCCGCTGTAGTTCCTGAATTTCCAACTAGAGACCAATCTTTACCGCCCGTTCCTGCTATAGCAATCCACATGCTTCCATCCCAATAATAATATCCGGGAGATACATTGTTGGGCGAAGATCCAGCTGTTGCAGTATTCCAAACTAAAGTACCTGCTAATAAAGCACCACCATTAGGATTAACTACTGGAGCAGCTGTGTTTCTGGAAGTTAGAGATACATTTGAGATTAAAACTCCATTAGTAGAAGAACTTACATCAAGAGCACCATTTGGTGTTGTTGTTCCAATTCCTACTTGTGCATAACTAGTACCTAATCCTATTAAGGATAAAATAAAAAAACGAAAGAGGTATTTTTTTTTCATAGCATTAAGTTTATCTGGTTACTAATCAGTTAATTAAAATATGAATTTATAGAATTTTATTCATTTAGGTTTTTTTAATCGATTAAAAACTTAATTACTCGATAAAAGGGTGTGGGATTGTTTTTTTTAAATTTTTCTAATGTTTGTTACTTTATTTTTTTTACTTTTATGTCATAAAAATATGATTATGAAGA
Organism: Flavobacterium sp. FG139; assembly: GCF_057809695.1. Lineage (NCBI taxonomy): Bacteria > Pseudomonadati > Bacteroidota > Flavobacteriia > Flavobacteriales > Flavobacteriaceae > Flavobacterium > Flavobacterium sp. FG139. Next base: position 49,309 of record NZ_JBMDKL010000004.1, on the reverse strand, counting down.
AGATTGAAGTAATTATCGCCATATTATTAATTGTATTCACAACAAGCAATTTACTTGCCCAGTTGTATGTTGGTAATAACAGTTATGTTTTTAATAAAGGAGCATTGGTTTATGTTAAGGGAAATATAGAACTTAACACAGCAACTAGTAATTTTTATTTGAGAAATGAAGGGCAATTGTTGCAAGGAACTACCGTTGGTTCTGCTAACAAAGGCATTGGTAAATTATCTGTTTTTCAAGAAGGAACCGTAAATAATTATGCTTATAACTATTGGTGTTCACCAGTTGGTAACGCTTCAGCAACAGTTGGAAACGAAGATTTTGGTATAACTATGCTAAATGTGCCAACAACAAATACTGCTAGTACTGCGGCAACAATGCTTCCAATGAATAATTATGACGGTGTTTCGGGCGCTGGAACTTTATCTATTGCTCCTTATTGGATTTGGAAGTTTCTTTCTTCTTCAACGTATTCACAATGGTTTCAATCGGGATCAACAACCAATATTTCAGCTGGACAAGGGTTTACCATGAAAGGGACAAGCGGTTCTGATGCCACTAATCCGGGTGAAGCTGTAGCCAACAACCCAGGAAGTAAACAGCGTTACGATTTTAGAGGAAAACCTAATGATGGCGATATCACTATAAATGTGGCCAATACCAAGCTTACATTAACAGGCAATCCTTATCCTTCGGCCATAGATTTGTCTGCCTTTCTGACTAATGCTACTAATTGTACTGGTGTTGCTTATTTTTGGGAACATGATAAGTCGGTGAACTCACATCTTTTAGTGAATTATAGAGGTGGTTATGGAACGTATTCCCCAGTTTCAAGAGGTGGTACTGGAATTTATGTTCCAGCTAAATTTTATGCTTATGATATTAATGGGAATCAATTAGGATTAACTAGTACACCAAACAACAGTTATGCACGCTATTTTGCGCCTATAGGTCAGGGGTTTATGATTGAAGGAAACGGACTTGGAGCAACAGTTACCATGAAAAATTCGTATAGAGTATATCAAAAGGAGAATGTTGCCACTTCAGTTTTTGAAAAAAATACCCCACACGCTACTATTGGAAATCCTGGGTACCTATCCGAGATTCAATCGGTTTCTGGATTTGATTACACAACCGTAAGCACTAATGATGTGCCTCAAATTCGATTCAATACCTTACTGAATAATGATGCAATTAAACAAGTGGTTTTAGCTTTTGATCCAACTGCAACAGATGGTGTTGATCATGCAAAAGACGCTAAAAACCCTAGTGATAGTGCTCCAATGGACATGTATTTTGTTTTGGATAATAATGAGTATATTATTTCTGTAATTGATTACGATGAATATAAAAGACTTGATGTTGGATTTAGATCTAATGCTGCCGCCAGTGTAAAAATTACCGTAGCCGACATGCTTAATTTTAATCAAGCAAATAATGTGTATTTATATGATAAACAAACTCAAATTTATCATGATATCAAAAATGCAGAATATGCGTTTCCAATTGCTGCAGGTGTTACTAATGATCGATATGCTATAACTTTTAGAAATGATGCTTTAGGCGTGAGCTCCAATATTAAAGAGAGTTTTGCCATAGTTCAAAATAATGAAAATCAATTGTTATCTGTGGCGAATCCAAATTTATTAGAAGTAAAAACAGTAACGTTGTATGACGTTTTAGGAAAACTGATTTTTGATAAAGCTGATTTAGGAACAAAATCAATGTATGAATTTTCAACCGCTTCGTTAAGTGAGGGAATTTACATTGTTAAGTTAAAAACGAATGATGGTCAGAGTATAGCTCAGAAAATAGTTGTTGAACGAGTAAAATAATTTGAATACAACTAATTTAGAAAAGGCGTTTGCAATAATTGTAAGCGCCTTTTTTACATCATCTACCTAAGATTCGTACCTTTGTAAAAAAGAGATAACTTGAAAGTTTTAACTCAAGAAATACTATTAAAAAACTCCTCTGTTAGGTTGTTCATTAGGCGTGAAGATTTAATTCATCCTTTTGTGTCTGGAAATAAATATCGAAAACTTAAATATAATTTATTGGAAGCCAAAGCAGAAAAGCATACTCAAATAGTCACTTTTGGAGGTGCTTTTTCAAACCACATTGCCGCTACAGCTTATGCAGGAAGAGAAAATGGATTTCAAACTATTGGTATAATTCGTGGAGAAGAACTAGAGTCTAAGATTGATGAAAATCCAACCTTGAAATTTGCGCAAGAATGTGGTATGAAATTTGACTTCGTGACAAGAGAACAATACCGATGGAAAGATTCTGATCAATTCATCAATTTGTTACAACAGAAATACGACGCTTTTTATTTAATTCCAGAGGGCGGAACTAATGATTTTGCAGTAAAAGGATGTGCTGAAATTTTAGCAGAAGTGGATATCGATTACAATTATATCTGCTGTGCTGTTGGTACTGGTGGAACTCTATCGGGATTGATAAACGCGGCTAAATCCCATCAAAAAGTTTTGGGATTTCCGGCTTTAAAAGGTGATTTTTTACAAAAAGATATTCGTAAATTTGCACCAGTTGCTACCAATTGGGAATTAATTTCCGATTACCATTTTGGAGGTTATGCAAAAGTGTCCAACAAGTTGATTGCCTTTATTAATACATTTTATAAAGAAAATGCAATTCCGTTGGATCCAATTTATACTGGAAAGATGGTTTTTGGCGTTATGGATTTAATCGAAAAAAACTATTTTCCTGAACATTCAAAAATAGTAATGATTCATACTGGCGGTATTCAAGGGGTTGAAGGAATGAATCTCAAATTAAAAAACAAAAACTTACAAACGATACATTTTGATGATTAAGAAGATAATCCTTTATTTATGCATTAGTTTTTTTATTGCTTGTGGCTCTAGCAAACCTGTAGTTCGCACCTCTAAAAGTCCTAATGCACCAACCAAAACTGTAGTTAGAACAGTTAGAAAGTCAGTAGCAAAACCAGTAGCAAAGCCAGTGACTAAGGCTGCAGCTAAAACTCAAGAAACAAAGCCGACTACCAAAAATCAAGAGGTAAAGCCTGTTGAACAAAAAGAACCACAAGTAGTGACTTCAACAGAAACCAAACCCATAGTAGTTGCTCAAAATCAAGATAATGCTACAGAAATTTTGGAAGCCACTACACGAGTTAAAGTAACCACAGCAATGGTTTTGGTTTACATTGATAAGTATAAAGAAATCGCCAAAAAAGATATGGTTGAATACGGAATTCCAGCGAGTATTACACTGGGTCAAGGCATTTTAGAATCGGGTGCAGGAACAGGTCCTTTGAGTGTCCAAGCCAATAATCACTTCGGAATCAAATGCCACAAAGAATGGACGGGTCCAAGTGTGAAATATGATGATGATTCAGAGCAAGAGTGCTTCAGAAAATACAGTGAGCCTAATGAATCGTATCGTGATCATTCCTTGTTTTTAATCACCAGAGAACGCTATTCTAGTTTGTTTACTTTAGATAAAAAAGATTATAAGTCGTGGGCTAAAGGATTGAAAGATGCAGGTTACGCTACAGACCCTACCTATCCAACAAAACTGATAGCACTAATTGAACGCTACCAATTACAACAATTTGATGCTGAAGTTCTTGGTGTTGATTATGTACCGACAAAGCCAATTCAGTCACAGCAAACTAAAGAAGTTATAGTTTCTAATGTAGCATCACATCAAGTCATGAAAGGCGATACCTTATATTCAATTTCAAAAAAATATAACATCTCAATTGATGATTTGAAAAAGAAAAACAATATTTCCGATTCAGGAATTTCGGTAGGACAACAATTAATAATTCGATAATTACTAAATAAATATAATGTTATATAAAAGAAGCAGTCAGCTTTTTGCAGATGCAGAAAAAGTAATACCTGGTGGCGTGAATTCACCAGTGAGAGCCTTTAAAGGCGTAGGAGGAACACCAATTTTTGTAAAAAGCGCTAAAGGTGCTTATTTGTATGATGAAGAGGGTAATACGTTAATTGATTACATCAATTCTTGGGGTCCAATGATATTAGGTCATGCGTATCCGACAGTTATTGAGGCTATTACTGAAAGAGCTAAACTCGGAACTTCATTTGGGATGCCGACAGAATTAGAAACTAAAATTGCGGAGTTAGCGGTTTCAATGGTTCCTAATATTGATAAGATTAGATTTGTAAATTCAGGTACTGAAGCGTGTATGAGTGCGATTCGTTTGGCTAGAGGGTATACTAAAAGAGATAAAATTATAAAATTTGCAGGATGTTACCATGGTCATTCTGATTCTTTTTTAATTCAGGCTGGAAGTGGTGCTAGTACTTTTGGAACACCCAACAGTCCGGGAGTTACTCAAGGAACTGCAAAAGATACTTTGTTGGCAAGTTATAATGATATTGAAAATGTTAAAGCATTATTTGAGGCTAATAAGAACGAAATTGCTGCCATAATTGTAGAGCCTGTAGCAGGAAATATGGGTTGTGTGCCACCAATCAAAGGTTTTTTAGAGGGATTAAGAGAGGTTTGCTCTGCAAATGGAACCTTGTTGATATTTGATGAAGTAATGACGGGATTTCGTTTGGCAAAAGGTGGTGTGCAAGAATTATACAATATTAAAGCAGATATCGTTTGCTTCGGAAAAGTTATTGGTGGCGGATTACCCGTTGGAGCATTTGCAGCACGTAGTGAGATTATGAATTATTTAGCGCCTTTGGGGCCGGTTTATCAAGCAGGTACTTTGTCGGGTAATCCCTTGGCTATGGCGGCTGGATTGGCTATGTTGGAATCGTTGAATAATGATGATCAGATTTTTCAAAGATTAGAGGAAAAAACAGCTTATTTGGAGCAAGGCATTCGAAAAGTTCTGACCGATAATGAAGTTGAATTCACAATCAATAGGGTTGGATCAATGATCTCTGTGCATTTTGATGCCAATCCTGTAATTGATTTTGAAACCGCTAAAAAAGGAGATAATGAGATGTTTAAAAAATTCTTTCACGGATTACTAAACGAAGGAGTTTATATTGCACCATCAGCTTATGAAACTTGGTTTATTACTGATGCTTTAACCTATAAAGATTTAGATTTTACCATAGAAGCTATTAATAGAGTTACTAAAAGATAAACAAAAAAAGCTCCGAGAAATCGGAGCTTTTTTTATATTGATGAGTGAAAATTATTTTTTCAATCTAGAAAATAATTCACTATTTGCTTCTAAAATAGACATTTGTTTTTCAGTTAATGTAGCTCTTATTTTAGCTTCAATAACTCTTTCAAGTTCAGCTTTTCTTTCTGCAGATAGGTTTTTATCCTCAAGAATTTGATATTTAGTTTCAAATAATCTGAAGAAATTTTCAGTCATATCATTGTCTAAATGAACAAGATTTGCCAATTCAACAGCATCTTTTTTTGCCGATTCTTGAACGGTCGCTGGTTTCTTATCTTGAGCATTCATAGATGCACTGAAAGCTAAAAATAAAGCAAAAACAAAAAATATTTTTTTCATAATGTTATAATTTAGGTACTTAAATAGTATTCAAAAATATAGTATTTATATGAAAAAGCAAAATTTATTTATCATTATCTTCAGTTTCCAATCTTTTTTTCTTTTTATCTTTCATTCGATCCACTAATTTTTCCTTTTTTTCGGCTCTGTTTTGTTCCCATTTGGTGTACTGTTCCTCGGTTAGGATTTTTTTCATTTCAGCTTTCATAGCCTCTTGATTTGCTTTCATTTCACTCATTTTGGCTTCCATTTCTTCTTTAGTTGGTTTAGCTTGTTCGGCTCTTTTAGCTTCCATTTCAGCTCTTTTGGCTTCTCTTTTTTCAACTTCTTTAGAGACTAAAGCTTTTACTTGTTCGGCTTGTTTATCGTTCAAATTTAAATCTTTGGTCATTTTTTTTACTTGAAAATCAACACGTTGTTCTGGCGTAAGTTTTTCTTTTCTTTCTCCTCTAGGTCTTTGAGCAAAAGTCGTCATCCCAACGAACATCAATGCTACAAAAAATAATTTTTTCATATACTTAAATTTATTATTGTTATGCTAATTTGACTTTTATCTTGCAATAAGGTTTAATCATTAACAAAAGTTTATTAAAAATTTTGAAGATTGTAAAAAAGAACAAGAATTTGATTTTTTTGACACCTAAATGGGGATTAATTTCTAATTTTGCAAGGTGAAAAAAATAGTAATTATAGTTGTACTTGCACTGATGTTAAAGCCGATATTTCCGGTAATAGACTATGTAGTTAACTATCATTACATTGCAACCGTTCTTTGTGAAAATAAAAGTAAACCCGAACTTAAATGTTGTGGGAAATGTCATTTGAAAAAAGAATTAGCCAAAGCATCTGAAGGCGAAAAACCCAATTCTTCAGATAAAAAAGATACCGCTAAGCAAGAAGTTGAAGTCTTATTTTTTCAAAAGATTGAGTCATTTGTCACTGCTTCATTTAATGATACCAATCCTAGTATAATTGGTGACAATTATTCTAATTTATACGGATATTTGAATGACCGATCGGTCTTTCATCCACCAACCATAGCTTAGATTTTATCGAAAAAAATGCGCAATTTCATCAGTTTATAAACTGGTGAAGGTTTTATTTTGTGCCTATAGTTCAACAAAATTTAAGAAATTACAAATGATACATATTTTAAAAAAGTCAATTGCTATACTAGCAGTTGCAATATCTCTTGCTTCCTGTAGTAAGAACGACGATGCTATTTCTGGAACAGGAAATTTAAAAATCGAATTTGAAAATGGTTTTGCTGATAACGCATTAGTTATAGGCAGTGCCACGGTTCCAACTTCTCAAAATGAAGTTTTAAAAATAAGCAGTGTTAAATACATTGTGAGTAATATTGTTTTAACAAAAGAAGATGGAAGTACTTTTACCTATCCAAAATCGGAAAGCTATTTTATTGTTGACGAAGCTACCCCATCAAGTTTGCTGTTAAATTTGAGCAACGTTCCTGCGGCAAATTATAAGTCGATTAAATTTGGAATCGGAGTGGACCAAGCCCAATATGATTTAGGACAAACAGGTATTGCAAATTTTTGGACTACTGCTCAAAATGCTGGGATGACCTGGAGTTGGGCGTCTGGATTTAAGTTTTTAGCTTTTGAAGGTACGTTTACATCACCAACAGTAACTTCTGATACCTCTTTTATGATTCATACGGGTAAAACAGGTACAGATTATAATTATACTGAAGTTTCTCTAAACTTGCCTACCAATGCTTTGGTTCGCACAAACATTACACCTCAAATTCACTTGAGTACTGACTTGTCGCAAATTATTGATGGAACCAATAAAATTAATCTTACATCACATAATGGAATGGGAATGGGAGCTATGATTATGGGTGGAGCAGAGTTGCCACTAATTACAGCTAATTTGTCGAATATGTTTTCGGTTGAACATGTTCACAACGATCCAAATTAACAGAAAGAAAGCAGATTGGGTATGTTTTATCGAATCTGCTACTTTTAAATTTATTCAAGATGAAAATTAAATATTTGATTTTGTTCATTTTGCCTTTGTTATGGAGCTGTTCTAAAGATGAAGTCTATGTTGACGTGCCTTTGTCATTAAATGTTCCCTCTAATTTTCCGCCATTGGTGTATAATTTAGCTCAAAATCCTCCAACTGAAAAAGGGTTTGAATTGGGTAAGAAAATTTTTTATGACGGCAGGTTATCCTCTGATGGAACGATTTCTTGCGGTTTTTGTCACATACAGCAAAATGCTTTTACCCATCACGGACATACTGTTAGTCATGGAGTAAATAATGCTTCGGGAACTCGTAATTCACCTTCCATTCAAAACATGGCATTTCAATCTCAGTTTATGTGGGATGGCGCAGCAGATAATTTAGATTTTCAACCGGTTATTCCTTTGCTTAGTTCCATTGAAATGAATGGTAATTTCGGAACTATTATTGCTATGATGAAGACCGATCCGAAGTATGTGAAATTATTCGGACAAGCATTTCCAAACAAAGAAATTAATACTGAAAACATGTTTAAGGCCTTGTCGCAGTTCATGATAATGAATATTTCATCGAATTCAAGATTTGATAAATACAGAAGAAATGAACCAGGTGGAATATTAACATCAGAGGAATTGGAGGGTTATACTCTTTTTCAAGCAAAATGCGCCACTTGTCATGCCACCGATTTGTTTACCGATAATTCCTTTAGAAATAATGGATTGGCTATAAATCCATCGGTTAACGATGTTGGTAGGTATCGATTGACTCAATTGGCTCAGGATTACTACAAATTTAAAGTGCCGAGTTTGAGGAATGTTGAACTCACAGCACCCTACATGCACGATGGGCGATTTGGAACTTTAGACGCAGTGCTCAATCATTATTCAAATGCAGTTGTCAATTCGGCCACTTTAGATCCAATTTTAAATCAAAATGGAACGTTAGGAATTGCTTTGTCAACAACGGAAAAAATACAAATAATTGCTTTTTTAAAAACCTTAACGGATTATCAATACATCTCCGATTCCAGATTTTCGGAATAAATACATTATATAAATATGAAAAAAATAGTTTGTTTAATGATAGCGCTTTTTGTGTTGTCAAGTTGTAAAAAAGAAACAATCAAAAATGAAAAAAAGGCGAGTTTTATTAAGCCATCAAATCCTCTAAATACCCTGAAATATGATAATAAAATTGATTTTTATTGTCAAATGGATATTGTTAAATATGGTGTTAGTGATACGGTTACTTACAAAGGAAAATTGTATGGATTTTGTTCTAAAATGTGCAAGGACGAGTTTTTAAAAACACCAGAAAAATATTTAGCAAAAAAATAATAGTAGATGAAAAAAATAATAATAGATGAAAAAAATAATAATAGTAATAGCAATTTTTCTCATTCAATATACTAACGCCTCAATTAAAGATACGTTGCAATATCCAAATCCATTTCAAAAATATTATTTGTTGATGGAAGAAGAAGATTGCGATGCGTGTGGATGTTCTGCCAATGGCGGTAGCATGGGATTCAGTTCGATGTTGAATAATAATTTTATCGGAATACGGTATATGTATCAAAGTTATACCACTAAAGAAGGAGTTTTTAACAATTCACCTTGGATTGATGAACAGTTTAATACTATTCAAATATGGTCTAGAATTCCGATTACAAAACGAATTCAATTGACGGCTTTGTTACCTTATCATAACAATAGTAGAGCACTGGTTTCGGGTAAAGAAAGCATTTCCGGACTAGGAGATTTTACAGTGATGGGCATGTATAATTTGATTCAACCCAAAATAGATAGCACTTCTTATTATTCTCACAAATTACAATTTGGTGGTGGCATAAAAGCACCTACTGGAAAATACAATGTAGCCAATAATGGGACATTAAATCCGAGTTTTCAGTTAGGAACTGGGAGTTGGGATTATTTGTTGGTTTCTGAGTATGTGGTAAAAAGAAAGCAATTGGGTTTGAATACGGCCATGAGTTATACCATTAAAACTGAAAATCAAAAGCAATATCAATTTGGAAATCAATTCAATTACGGAGGTACCTTATTTTATTTGTTGGATTTTAATAAGGTAAAAGTTGTCCCGCAATTAGGAGTTGCAGGCGAGGTATATGCTTCTAACAAACAAGTCAAACAAGAAGTGATTGGTACTAAAGGAGCTATTTTGTTTAGTAAATTTGGTCTAGAATTAGGAAAAGATAAATGGTCCTTTGGGGTTAATACGATGCTCCCATTACAGCAAAACTTAACGGGTGGTAATGTGAAATCAAATTACCGTTTGAGTCTTAATTTAAATTATAGTTTATAAAAAAAAGAGGTTGTTAGAATTAACTAACAACCTCTTTGTATTTTCTTAATGAAAAGATTACTCTTTTGTGTAAACTGTTAATTTAACATAAAGTTCTTTGTTTCTTTTTAAAATTTCTTGTTGTTCTGGAGTTAAACCACCTAAAAATTTAGTAGTATATCTTTCGAAAAGCGATTTTTTTTCTTCGTCACTTTTTGCATTACTGATTGCTTCTTGTCTCATGAATAAAATAGTAGTCAAATCTTTCTTAAGACCTTCGTTTAATTTTATTTGAGTATCCAACTCTTCAATGTCTTTGTAAAAAGCTTCTTTGAGGTTTTTATCTTTAGGAGATTCAACATTTATATTTTGTACTGGAGTTGCTTTAGAAGCTTCTTGTGCTTTAACATTAAAGCCAAAAGCCAATGATAAAGCCATTATTGCCATTATTTTTTTCATAATCTTCTTTAAATTAAATTGTTGAAAGGCGAATTTAGTAAAATTTTTAATAAATGAAACAAATTCGGTAAAAATTATGATTTCAATTCAACCGTTTTAGAATCACCATCAACAACAACTTTGGTTAATCCATGTTTTGATAAACCTTTCATAGCAGCATCCCATTTTTTGCCGCTTAAAGCCGATTTGTCTTTAAGTTGTGCTAAAGGTTGATTGTTTTCTGCTTTTAAAAGCGCTAGGATAAATTTTTCGTCTTCAGTTAATTCTAATTGTTTTTTCTCTGGACGCATTTGTGGGAAAAACAACACTTCTTGAATGGATTGATTGTTGGTCAAAAACATAATCAATCTATCCATCCCAATTCCTAATCCGGAAGTTGGTGGCATACCATATTCTAGTGCTCTTAAAAAGTCGTTGTCAATAAATTGAGTCGCTTCATCGTCACCACGTTCAGCCAATTTTAATTGGGCTTCAAAACGCTCTCTTTGATCAATTGGGTCATTCAACTCAGAATAAGCATTTGCAATTTCTTTTCCGCATACCATCAATTCAAAACGCTCGGTCAATTCGGGATTGTCTCGGTGTTCTTTACACAATGGTGACATTTCCTTAGGATAGTCGGTGATGAACGTTGGTTGGATAAAATTCCCTTCGCATTTAGCGCCAAAGATTTCGTCAATTAATTTTCCTTTACCCATGGTTGCATCAACTTCAATTCCCATAGATTTAGCGGCATCGAACAATTCAGTTTCGCTTTTCCCTGAAATATCAAAACCAGTAAATTGTTTAATGGCATCGGTCATGGTAACGCGTGCATAAGGCGCTTTAAAATTAACTTTATGTTCGCCAAAAGTAGTTTCAGTAGTGCCATTAACTTCTTTAGCACAATATTCCAATAAATTTTCGGTAAATTCCATCATCCAGTTGTAGTCTTTGTAGGCTACATAAATTTCCATTGCTGTAAATTCAGGATTATGCGTTCTGTCCATTCCTTCGTTTCTGAAGTTTTTGGAAAACTCATATACGCCGTCAAATCCACCCACAATCAATCGTTTTAAATACAATTCGTTGGCAATTCTCATATACAATGGAATGTCTAAACTGTTGTGGTGCGTTATAAATGGTCGCGCCGCCGCTCCACCAGCAATCGATTGTAATACGGGTGTTTCTACTTCCATATATCCAGCGGTGTTGAAAAAGTTTCGCATTGCCGTGAACAATTTTGTTCTTTTGATGAAAACTTCTTTCACTTGCGGATTTACTACTAAATCCACATATCGCATGCGGTAACGCAGTTCAGCATCATTAAAGGCATCATGTACATTGCCTTCTTCGTCTTTTTTGGGAAGTGGTAATGGGCGTAGCGTTTTGCTTAAAAAAGTAAATTGATCCACACGTACCGATTTTTCGCCTACTTTAGTTAAAAACAATTCGCCTTCAATACCAATGAAATCTCCTAAGTCGGTTAGTTTTCTAAAAACTTGAGTATATAATGTTTTGTCTTCACCAGGGCAAAGTACATCACGATTAAAATACAACTGAATTCTGCCTTCACTGTCTTGCAATTCCACAAAGGAAGCTTTTCCCATATCACGATCACTCATGATACGACCAGCCAAAATCACTTTCTTACCTTCTTCAAAGTGTTCCTTAACTTGCTTTGAGGTGTGATTTACAGGAAATAAATCTGCAGGATAAGGGTTGATACCAAGTGCACGCAAAGCGTCCAATTTCTCTCTTCTAATGATTTCTTGTTCCGAAAGTTGCATATGTAGTGTATTTTAAGCGTGCAAAGATAGTTATTTGTTTAAAAGTATAAAAAGTTTACCGTTTAAAGTTTTTTGGTTTAAAAGTGTTGAGCGTGAATAAATGGCATGATATACTTTTTGTATATTTGACAAAATTTTAAAAGATATGAGAATTATAAAATTACTTTCGACGATACTTTTTGTATGCACTATTTCGAGTTGCACAATTACTGAAAAAATGATTCTGAACGAAAAAGGTTCGGGTAAATTCTCATACGATATTGACGGGTCTCAAATGATGTCGATGATGGGTGGTGCTATGAAATCGCAATCCAATGATGATGCTAAAAGTGGGGATTCTAAAAAGAAGAGTAAAGACATTGATAGTACGTTTACTTTTAAACAGTTGTTAGCGAGTAAAAAAGACAGTATTGCGAAGTTGTCTCCAGAAGAACAAGAGAAAATCAAAAAGATGGAACGCTTTAGTGTTCATATGGTTATGAATGAAGAAAAAGGGATCATGAATTATTCGATGTTTACCGATTTTAATTCCATTACAGAATTGCAAGACGTTATGAATCCGGTTCAGTCTATGAAATCAATGGTGCCTGGAGGAGGAAAAAAATTATCGGGAAAAGATTCGGGTTTTCCAGAAGACAACACTTCAATTAAATTTCTATATGATGGAAAGTCATTCAAGAAAATAGTTGCTAAAAAAGAGTTGAAAAAAGAGGTAGCTGTTGCAGAAGCAGATGAAGATTCGGAAGCATCCAAAATAAAAGAGTCCTTGGAAATGGTTTATGGTCAGTCCAACTTTAAAGTGGTGTATGAATTTCCAAAAGCGGTAAAATCAATTTCTGTTCCCAATGCGCTTTTTAGTGAAGACAGAAAAACCGTCACTATAGAGTATCCGTTGAAAGATTATATGGAAAATCCTGATAAGTTAAATTTTGAAGTAGTATTTAAATAAAAATGAACAAAAAAATCCAGTTTCAAGATTTAGGCAATAGAGATTACAAAGATGTTTGGGATTATCAAGAAGAATTGTTTAAGAAAATTGTGGATGTCAAAATTCAAAATCGAAAAGATGAAACTCAATTAGAAACGCCAAATTATTTTCTTTTTGTAGAACATCCTCATGTATATACTTTAGGAAAAAGCGGTGACATCTCTAATTTACTGTTGTCAGAAAAACAATTGGAGGACAAAGGAGCGACATTTTACAAGATCAATAGAGGAGGTGATATTACCTATCATGGTCCCGGTCAAATTGTTGGTTATCCCATTCTTGATTTAGAAAATTTCTTTACGGATATTCACAAGTATTTGCGGTTTTTGGAAGAAGCTATAATTCTGACCTTAGCCGAGTACAATGTAGTAGGAGTGCGTAGTGAAGGCGAAACAGGAGTATGGCTTGATGTTGGAACTCCTTTTGCTCGAAAAATATGTGCGATGGGTGTTCGAGCTTCTCGTTGGGTGACCATGCACGGATTTGCACTTAATGTTAATGCTAATTTAGGATATTTCGATAATATTATTCCTTGTGGAATTAAAGGAAAGGCCGTAACTTCATTACATGTAGAGCTTAGAGTTGATTATGTAAATGAAGACGAAGTGAAAGCAAAAATTATAAAGCACTTTTCGGCTTTGTTTGAATCTACTTTTGTGTACTAAAGTATAAAGGTAAATTTTTCGAGTTTTTACAGATCCAATTTTAATTGTTCAGGCAACAACCGAAAGCTCATTCGGTGGTATTTTGTGGTGCCGTATTTTCGTATCGCTTCGCGATGTTCTTGCGTTGGGTAGCCTTTGTTTTTTTTCCAATTGTACATCGGAAATTCTTCATGTATGGTATTCATGTATTCATCACGATACGTTTTTGCTAAAACAGAAGCGGCAGCAATACTCATGTATTTAGCATCTCCTTTTACAATAGTGCTATAAGGAATATGGTTTACAGGTTTAAAACGATTTCCATCTACTATTATATAATTAGGAGTTGGGTTTAGTTTAACAATGCACTCTTGCATAGCCTTAATTGAGGCGTTTAAAATGTTTATCTCATCAATAATTAATGGGCTGAGATGGGTTACAGAAAACGAAATGGCTTTTTCTTCCAATAAAGGTTTTAGTTGTTCTCTAACTTTTTCTGATAATTGCTTGGAATCATTTAATAACTCCAATTCAAAGTTTTCAGGCAGTAGTATGGCTGCTGCAGTAACAGGTCCGGCCAAACAGCCTCTTCCGGCTTCGTCGGTACCACATTCTAAATCAAATTCTGAATATCTTAATTTTAACATAAAATTAATTTTGATAAAAATATAAATTTTAACGCAACCTTTTACATTTTTCTGCATCATACTTATGTGTTGCAACCACAATGTTAGTAAACATCCAAAAAATTTTAACAAAAATAAATTGTAATATTCCGAAGTATTATTTGTTTATTTAAGAAATTATTAAGAAGTTTGCGGAATAACTAACTCAAATAAATTTAATATGAGATCGAAGTTCAAATGGATTTTTACGCTTTTAATAGCGTTATCAATGCAGTTTTCGTTTGCACAAGAGAAAACTGTAACAGGTACGGTTACTGATGGTAAACTACCTTTACCGGCTGCCAATGTTGTTATTAAAGGAACAAAAGGTGGTGTTTCAACAGACATGGATGGTAAGTTTTCCATCAAAGCAAAAGCAGGAGATGTTCTTGTAGTATCTTTTACAGGGTACGATAGCAAAAGCATCACTGTAGGTTCAGCTAACAATTACAATGTAACTTTAAGTGAGGCTCCTCAAGTTTTGAGTGAGGTTGTAATCGGAGCGATGAACATCAAAAGAAATAAAGATGCTGTTGTTTCTGCACAAAAGCAAATTGGTAACAAAGAGTTGACTCAGGCTTCTAACCCTAATGCGATTCAGTCTTTGGCTGGAAAAGTGTCTGGATTACAAGTGAGTACTACTAGTAATGGTGTTTCTGCAAGTACAAGAATTGTACTTAGAGGAAATAGAACAATTACTGGGGATAACCAAGCGCTTATTGTTGTTGATGGGGCTATTTCTAGTGCAACTGTTTTAGGGCAATTGCCTCCAGATGTAATTGAAAATGTTAACATTATCAAAGGTGCTCAAGGTGCTGCATTGTACGGTTCACAAGGGGTAAATGGTGTAATCATCGTGACTACTAAAAAAGGATCTAAGAAAGATAAATTTACTTTTGGGTACAATTCATCGGTAGATTTTGAATCAGTTTCTTTTGTGCCAAAAAGACAAAGCTCATATGGTCAAGGTTGGGCAACTGATAATGCTCCTGGGTTTGAAGGTCCTGGTATTCCTACTTCTGGTGGTTTGTCAACAGGATTTGTGCCATGGGAAAATGGTTCTTGGGGTCCTGCGTTTAGTAACCCAAACATGCCGGCTTACATTCCTGAAGGATTGCCTCAAGCTGATGGTCAATTTTTAACAACTAAATGGGAGCCTATTAAAGATAATATTAAAAAATTCTTTAAAACGGGTACTATTTATCAAAATGGTTTCAACTTTAATGTAGGTGGTCCAGATTCATATGCTTTCTTGGCAATCAATAGACAATCAACTGATTTCGTTGTACAAGATGATAAATTAGTTAGAAACTCTTTCTTGTTCAAAGCAGGTAAAAAAGTTGGTAAATTTAGTATTGATGGTAACGTTAACTATATTACTCAAAAAACATCTGAAACTAGTAGTGATTTGTTTGATGATTTGTTGCAAACAGCTATCAATATTCCAGTTGAAAGATTTAATTCAGGTTTGAATGAGCACCACTGGTCAGTGTATACAACTTCACCATACTGGACAATCAATCACAACAGAACTGATAATGCTTCAAATATCATGAATGGTATTTTAACATTAGGGTATGATTTTAACAAACACATCAATGTAACTTACACTGCTAACGTGCAAGTAAGAAATACAGAGTATCAAAACCATATTGATGCATTCAGTAATCCTGATTATTTATATTCTATGGCTCCATATACTTACTATGGTGCAACTGATAATACATATCAAGATTTGGGTGGTCAGCCAATTACTTCTCAGTACTATGCTAACCAATCTGCTACAAGAAATATCTATGGAGATTTGTTGATTAACTTTAACTATGATTTAACTAAAGATATTAACTTGAAATTAAACGTTGGTAACAACGTTCAAGATAGAATGTTTAGAGAAATGTCTCAAGGAGGAACAAATTTAGACGTACCTGGTTTCTATAACATCAGTAACGTTCTTAATCCAGCAACTCCTGCAGGGCTTATCGCACTTGGCTATAATAATAGAACGGTTCGTTCTAGAATAGTGGCTGGTTTTGCAAATGCTGACTTGGCTTATAAAGATTACTTATTCTTGAATGCAACAGGTCGTATTGAACAGACTTCATTCGTTAAAAATTCATACTTCTATCCATCTGTTGGGGTTTCGTTTATTCCAACTAAAGCGATTGATGCGTTAAAAGCGAACAAAGTATTGAACTATGCTAAATTAAATTTATCATATACTTCTGTAGGTAATACCTCTGCAGTGTCTCCATATGATATCAATAACTTAACAAGAATTCCACAAGGATTCCCATTCGGAAATATTGCTGCTTTAGCTTACAATTTTACTCCGACTTATTCTGGAATCAAACCTGAGTTTGTTAACACTCTTGAGTTTGGTGGTCAATTAGGATTCTTTAAAGACAGAATTACTTTAGAAGGATCTGTTTATAAAGCAAATACTAAAGATTTGATTACAAGAGCAACTGCTTCTTCAGCTTCAGGTAATACTTCTGTTTTAACAAACGTTGGTGAGTTAGAAAACAAAGGTTTTGAAATTGATTTAGGAGTTACTCCAATCAAAACGAATAGTTTCAAATGGGACATGAGAGCTAGTTACTCTACTTACAAAACTAAAGTAATCAAATTAGCAGATGGATCGTCAAGTGTAAACTTACAATCTAATTCACAAGTAGGTATTTTTGCTGAAGTAGGTGAAGAATTTCCTTTAATTAAAGGTACTGCCTTTGTAAGAGATGCTAACGGTAATGTTATTGTTGATGCAAATGGTCTTCCACAAAGATCTTCTACTTTCCAAAAATTAGGTAAAGGTGTGCCAGATTATATCATTGGATTCACTAACTCTTTTGAGTACAAAGGATTCAAATTAACAGCGGTTGCTGATTTAAGAATGGGTGCTTCGGCTTACTCTTTTGCTAAAAACATCTTGTTGTTTACAGGAGGTGATTTAGAAACAGCTAACTTCGACAGAACTCAAGGGTATGTTTTCCCTGGTGTAACTGGTACTGGTGCAGTTAATACAACTCCTGCTTTAACTGGAGATTATGCTGGTACTCTTAACTACTTTACAACTACTCATAGAGCAGTTGGTGAAGCTAACGTTATTGATGCTTCTGCTTTAAAAATTAGAGAGTTATCTTTAAGCTATGCGTTACCTAAGAAAATGATCGAAGGTGCTGGTTTAGAATCTTTCAGAATTGGTGTTAATGCAAGAAATCCATTCGTTTTCTTGGCTGATGGAAAATTATTGAAAGCTAAACATGGAATTGAAAACCATGGTTATGCTGATCCTGAGGCTGCTAATACAACTGGAAATGCTCAAGGTATTATCAACATTGGTCAATACCCAACAACTAGAACATTAGGATTTACAGTTAACTTAACATTCTAAAAAAAATTATGAAAATGAAAAAATTAAAATTTTTAGTACCGATTCTAGCTTTTGCTTTTTTCTCGTGCGATAATTATTTGGATATCAACGATAGTCCAAACACCTTAACTTTTGATAAGGCTACACCTAATAAGTTATTACCAGGTGCACAAGTTTCGACTTATAGAGTTCAAGTGGGTTCAATGAATCAACTAGGAAATGTTTTCATGAACTCTTGGACAAGAAACGTTCAGTCTTATGGAAATGGATTTGATAAAGAATTACAATTAAACCTTGATAATGGTTTTTATGCGACTATCTGGGATGGTTTGTATAGAAATATCATGAACTTTGATGCAATTATCAAATACCCTAATCCTAATGGACAATACGATTTATATGTAGCTGCTGCTAAAATTTGTAAAGCACACTATATGGAATGTATTGTTGATTTATATGGTGATGCTCCTTATTCTCAAGCTTGGCAAGGTAATGCAAATTTAACGCCTGCTTATGATGATGATTATGCAATTTACCAAGCTTTAATTGGTGAGTTAGAATCTGCAAGAAATTTAATCAACAACGCTGGTGCTACTGCTGAAGACATTACTCCTTATGATGTAATGTTGGGTGGTGATATGACTCGTTGGACAGAATTTGCTAACACTATTCAATTGAGAATGTGTTTACGTATGTCTGAAGTTACTGGTGCTAAAGCTACTTTCAGAGATACTAAAATCGCTGATATCGCTGCAGGTCCTTTCTTATCTGATAACGTAGCAATTAATCCTGGATTCAGTTCTGCAACTGATGATCAAGGTAATCCTGCTTTCGCAACTTACTGTTATGATGTTGCGGGTAATTTATTACAAAACAGAACTTTCATTACTATGACAGGTCACGCTTACAAAGCGTTACAGTCTTATGCAACTACTAACTGGCCAACAGGTGCTTCTTATGAAATTGTGCCTGGTTCAGGTATCAACTATGCTAACGTAACAGATCCACGTTCAGCTCGTTTGTACACTGCTGGTTCTGGTGCAACTCAAAGACGTGGTGTTACTCAAGGTTCTACTAATGTAGACGTTGGTCCTAATCCTTTCACTGTTGGTTTACCATGTCGTTTAGGTTTAGCTGGTCAATTCAATCCTTATGGTCAATCTGATGGTACTTTACCAAGTTATTTTGCTGTTGATGGTTTTGTAATGACCTATTCTGAGTCTTGTTTCTTACAAGCTGAAGCTGCTGTTAGATACCCATCTTTATTCTCTAATGAGCAATACTGGTTTGACGAAGGTGTTACTGACAACTTTGCTATGAGAAATGCAACTTTAGGGTCATACTTAACTACAATCAATACTAAACCAAACTTTGGTTTGACTGCATCTACTACTCAAAATGAGAAATTACATGCTATCATGTACCAAAAATGGGTTGCTTTAATTGGATACAATGCTATTCAATCATATATTGATTATGTAAGAACAGGATATCCAGTTACTCCACTTTCAACTACAGCTATTCAAACTCGCAAACCTTACCGTTTGGTTTATCCAGTTTCTGAATATGTAGCTAACAGTGCAAACGTACCTAATGTAACAGCAGCTGATTGTTTTTCAGTAAACTCTCACACACCTTTCTGGGTTGCTGGTGCAAACTAATAATTTAGTTATTATTATATAAATAAAGACCGTCATTTATGGCGGTCTTTTTTTTTGGATTTAATTATGAGTATCCATTAGGTTATTTAATTTACAAATACTTATTTTTGTTGCTTTCAATTTGTTATGAAAGTACTACTTACATTTTTCTTGTTGTGTTCCACTTTTTTTCTTTTTTCTCAAGAAAAAGGAAAGGATGGACAACGCAAAAGTTTTGTGAAAACAGCGGCAGAACGGGCTAAAGAGCAAGCTAAAAAAGCACCGATTTCTTCCTATAAAATAATAACATTACAACGCGATACGACCTTTGTTGATACCACTCTTTCTATTAAAAAAGAATACGATTACAATTATTTAAGAAAAGATCTTTTTGGTTTGATGCCTTTTCCTAACGAAGGTCAAACGTATACCACACTAAATTTTGGATTAACTAAATTCAATTCTTTTCCTGAATTTGGTTTTAAAGGAAAGCATTTTGCATACCAAGAAGTAAATGATATTAAGTACTATTCTGTAGCAACGCCATTAACGGAGTTGTATTTTAAAACAGTTATGGAACAAGGCCAAAATGTAGATGCATTCATTACCTTAAATACGGCTAAAAATTTTAATTTTTCAATTGCTTTTAAAGGTCTTCGTTCCTTAGGAAAATACATTAATCAATTGTCTAGTACGGGTAATTTCAGATTTACAAGTAGTTATTTTACTTTAGATAAAAGGTATACTATCGATTTTCATTATACTGGTCAAGATTTGTTGAATGGGGAGAATGGTGGCTTGACCACACCACAAGATTTTGAAGATGGTGATCCGGCATTTAAAAACCGTCCAAGATTGCAAGTGTATTTAACAGATGCTAAAACCTTTATGAAAGGGAAACGGTTTTTTATAAATCACAACTTCAGAGTCAATTCCAAAGATACTGAGAACAACCTATTTGTGTTACACCAACTGAATTTTGAACATAAATTTTTCGAATTCAATCAAGTTACTTTAAACTCTGCTATCGGAACTTCTGGCAGCTCTTTTCAACGTTTTGGAAAATCATGGGTACCTTCTAAAATAATTGATCAAACCATTTACGACCGACTTTACAACAAAGTAGGCTTGGTTTATGAAAATAAAACCATAGGTAAGTTTCAGTTTTTTATAGAGAATTTCAATTACAAATATCATTACAATACCGAAAGAACAGTAACAACAATTGCATCAGGAATCACCACAAGTGTAACCTATCCAACACAACTTAAAGCAACCATCAATACTATTGGTGGGCAATACGATTACCGAAAGAATAAATGGAATGGAACTGCAATGCTTTCTAACTCCATCTCTACGCAACCGATGCGTAATTTTGATGCCAATCTAACTTACACCATAAATCCTAAAAATAGCCTGTCATTTCAATATCAGAACATCAGTAAACTGCCTAATCATAATTATAACTTAAATCAAAGCAGTTATGACCGATACAATTGGAATAACGATTTTAACAATGAAAAAATTAATAATATCGTTGTTACTGCCAATACGCAATATGTCACCGCGTCGCTGCAATTATCAACACTCAAAGATCATTTGTATTTCAGTAATGATACCACGGGTGTATATCAGCAATACGTTACCCCAAAACAATTTTCGGGTACGCTCAATTACATTTCTTTGAAAATAGCCAGAGAATTCAAATACAAAAAATGGGCTTTAGACAATACTTTTCTATATCAAAAAGTATCGCAAACCGATACTATTTTGAATGTGCCTCAAGTAACCTTGCGAAATACCCTCTATTATTCTGATGAAGTGTTTAAAAAAGCCATGTTTCTTCAAACAGGTATCACAATAAACTATTTCACCAAATATTATGCCGATGATTATAATCCTGTTTTAGCCGAATTTTTTGTGCAAAAAAAGCAACAAATTGGCGCTTTCCCAATGCTCGATTTCTTCATCAATGCGCGTGTAAAGCAAACCCGAATTTACCTTAAAGCAGAACATTTTAATTCAAGCTTTACGGGAAATAAATACTATTCGGCACCCAATTTGCCGTACCACGATTTTATGATTCGATTTGGTTTGGTTTGGAATTTCTTTCAGTAACGAATCGCTTGCGCCTCTTTGCTTTCCGTTTTCCTACTGTTCGTTCTATCTTTTTTGACAGCTAAAGCGCTTAATTGAAGCCTTTCTTTCAAAAAAGGATGCCACTTCCATCAGGGTTAGTGTGCTATCCATTTACACTAAATTTGTAGTATTGGAAAACGTTTTTTTAATCAATATCTTTGTCCTCACAAACAAATAAAAATGAACTACTCAGAAAACATATTAGGAACTATTGGAAATACGCCTTTAGTGAAACTAAACAAAGTGGTAGAAGGAATTGACGCTTTAGTATTGGCTAAAGTAGAGACCTTCAATCCGGGAAATTCTACCAAAGACCGTATGGCTCTTAAAATGGTAGAAGATGCCGAAGCAGACGGAAGATTGAAACCAGGCGGAACCATCATTGAAGGAACTTCTGGAAATACCGGAATGGGTTTGGCTTTAGCCGCAATCGTAAAAGGATACAAACTAATTTGCGTAATCTCCGACAAACAATCCAAAGAAAAAATGGATATTCTTCGTGCGGTAGGCGCTAAGGTTGTAGTATGTCCAACCGATGTAGAACCAACCGATCCACGTTCATATTATTCGGTTTCTAAACGATTGGCAGAAGAAACACCAAACGGATGGTACGTTAATCAATATGATAATCCAAGTAATGCTCAAGCCAACTACGAACAAACGGGCCCTGAAATTTGGGAGCAAACCGATGGTAAAATCACACATTTTGTGGTTGGAGTAGGAACAGGTGGCACCATTTCGGGTATCGGTAAATATTTAAAAGAGAAAAATCCAAATATTAAAGTCTGGGGAATCGATACCTACGGTTCGGTTTTTAAAAAATACCACGAAACAGGTATCTTCGACGAAAACGAAATTTATTCCTACATCACCGAAGGAATCGGAGAAGACATTCTTCCTAAAAATGTTGATTTTTCGATCATTGATGGCTTTACCAAAGTTACCGATAAAGATGCAGCCGTTTATACGCGTAAAATTGCCCTAGAAGAAGGAATCTTCGTTGGAAATTCCGCGGGTTCGTGTATCAAAGGATTGCATCAGTTGAAAGAGCATTTCACTAAAGACGATGTGGTGGTGGTGTTATTCCACGATTCAGGTAGTCGATATGTGGGCAAAATGTTCAACGACGATTGGATGCGTGAACGCGGTTTCTTAGAAGAAGAAGTAACCAAAGCAGAAGACGTAATCAAAGATCATTTAGACAAATCATTAGTAGTAGTGCGTACCGAAGAATTAGTATCGCATGCTATCGATAGAATGAGAAAATACAAAATCTCTCAAATCCCAGTTATTGACATCAATGGTTTTGTAGGTTCGGTAGACGAATCGGATTTGTTTCAAAGTTATGTAGCTGATAAAAATGTAGCCGACAAACCCATTAAAGAGGTGATGGGAAAACCTTATCCAATTGTTAAAGCAGGTACTTTAATTGAAGAAGTTTCTAAATTATTTACCAAAGACAATCAAGCCGTTTTGGTTGATTTAGGAAATGGAAAGCACCACATCATTACGAAATACGACATCATTGGTTCTATTAAGTAAGATATAGTATATAGAAAAAAAGAGTCAAGATAGTTTCTTGACTCTTTTTTATTTGGTCTAATTTCCAATCAATACTCCCGAAACATTCCATGCGCTAAAACTAGTGCCTTCTGGAGCGCCTTGTGGAATTTTTACTTGCACCGTATGCATTCCGGCTTTTATATCGCCTAGGTCAATATACACTGGATTTGTAGCCATTCCTGGGCACCAATTGGAACGACTGTAATCAGATGATGACAATCCGTTTGGAAAATTGCCAGAAGCTGGATTGTACAGTCGGTACGAGCCACAATCTTCTCGCCAAGGTGTAAAATGAAAAACTTCTTTTTCATCTAGATAAACCGTGTTTTTCTTCGGTACAAATTCATCACCATTTTCCCAACCTCCATGACCCGTTGAGATGTAACGCAATTTGGCATTTTTCAAATCTTTCTCTAAAGTAAAAGTAACCGTCAATCCTTTCTCCGAATTGAATAAAGTGCCATATTCTTGTCCGGCCATTTCCATCACATTAGTCGTATTGAACAGCGGAATTACTTGCGAAGATTTACCAACCGCATTTTCCTCAGGATGAATAGTGAGGTTTACACTCACTTTATGGCCACCTTTGTCATAGTTGCCAATAAAAGTTCCGATGTAAATTTCTTGATTATTTAGGGAAGCAGTTAATTCAGAAATGTCTTGACGGTAACTTACTTTTTCTTCCCAAGTCTTGTCTTTCAGTTGAATGGTATTGTATTGCTTGATTCCAAACGGAGTAAAAAAGCGCATTAACTCCACAAGTGGCGAATATTCGTCAGTAGCAGTAATACCTTGGTATGATTTTCCATTTCCATTTTCAAAAAGCGGTAAGGTTTTCACGCCATTTTGCAATCCGTCTAAAAAAGTTGTTTTTTTAGTTGTCGGAATTACAAAAACTGAACCTGTTCTATCGTAAGCATCACCATTTGATTGCTCAGTAACCTCAATAAACACTTGACTTCCTGTGGCAATTAGCGGAATTTTTACTTTTTTTACGATAATGGTTCCGTTGGCAAATCGCATGATGCTGTCATTCGATTTTGAAGCATCAGAGAAATTAATGATTTCGTCTTTAAAGATTGAAATTGTTGTAAATCGACTTTTCCAAAGTACATCGCGATAGGTTAATAAATCAGTTGTTTTTGTTTGCTCTATTTTTAGAACAGGCACTTGTTTTACTTTTTCTACCTTGGTTGCAGCAACCACAAAATTGCCGTTACGAACCGTTTCTAAAACCAATCCTAAGGTGCATCCTAATACTGATGGTGCGCCTTTTACTTTTAAGTCGGTGGTATACCAAATTTCAATAGTATTGGAATTGATGATGGTTTTGGCTTTTTTGCAAGTATATCCTAATATTTTTCGAGTCTCGGGTAAGAATTCAAAATTTTGTTTCGCAATTGTTGTACTGTCTTTGGTTGCAATGGTTTTGTTTGCATTCAAATGTGCTGAAAGTAAGTAATCGTTGCCTTTAATTAGAGTTTGTTCATACGGAAATACAGCTTTCCCATTTTCTATGGCAACCGATGAAATTACAGATTGCTCTTCGCTAGAAAATACTAAAATAGGATCTTGATTTTCAACCAATGTACCGTTAGAGGTTCGGGTGTAAGTAATTTTGTATTGAGCTTGCCCGAAGGAATGCAGTGTAAAACCCAATAGTATTAGCAAAAGAGAAGTTTTCATAGTGTGTTTTTTGTTTTACAAATATAAAATTTTGATGGGATATTGAAATTTTTATTATTTTAGTATCATCTAAGCCATACCGATATTATTTATGAAAGAAGATTTTCTACACTACATTTGGTTGTATAAGAAATTGGATGTTACCAATTTAAAAACCACAAACAACGAGTTGTTGTCAATTCTCAACTTCGGACAATACCTTCAACAAGCCGGTCCTGATTTTTTTAATGCGCAAATTGTTATTGCCAATCAAAAATGGGCTGGTAACATAGAAATCCATGTGAAATCCTCCGATTGGTATGTGCACCATCACGAGAAAGATGCCAATTACAACAATGTAATTCTTCATGTGGTTTGGGAACACGATACTCCTATATTCAGGAAAGACAATTCTGAAATTCCAGTTTTAGAACTAAAAAAATATGTGTCAAAAGAAGCACTTCAGAAATATTATGAGTTAAGTGCTCAGAAAACATGGATATTTTGTGAAAATCAAATTAAAGAAACAACGAATTTTGTGTGGTCTAATTGGCAAGAACGATTGTTTTTTGAACGACTCGAACGCAAATCACAGTTCATACAACAATTATTACAAGAAACCGAAAATGATTGGGAGTCTGTATTGTTTGGTATGCTGGCCAAAAACTTCGGATTGAATACCAATGGAGAAATGTTCTTCAAAGTAGCGCAATCCATTTCGTTTTCTCTCATTCGAAAAGAAGCATTAGAAGTCAAATACCTTGAAGCCATACTTTTTGGTCAAGCCAATATGTTTCCAGAAGTTTTAGAAGAGGCTTATTCACTAGAACTAAAATCGTGGTACGATTATATTGTAGTTAAATATAAACTGACCAAGCCAATATTAGAACCGATTCAGTTTTTTAAGCACCGACCCGATAATTTTCCTACGATCCGGATAGCGCAATTGGCAATGCTGTATCACGTGCATCGAAATTTATTTTCATTGGTAATAGGAGTTAAGAATTTAGATGATATCTATCAAATATTTACAGTATCGGTAAGTGATTATTGGAAAATACATTACAATTTTGACAAAGTAAGCCCTAGAAAAGATAAGACCACTTCAAAAGCATTTATTGATTTGATTACTATCAATACCATAATTCCAATTCAGTTTGCTTACGCCACGAGTCTCGGAAAGGATAATATAGAACAATTGATGAATCTTTTGTCAAAATTATCACCTGAGAAAAATAGCATTATTGAAAAGTTTAGTACTTTTGGTATTCCATCTAAAAACGCTTTTCAAACGCAATCTTTATTACAGCTTAAAAATGACTACTGCAATCATAAAAAATGTTTGCACTGCGCCATCGGATTAGAATTATTAAACGATACCATATGATTACCAATATTCGCTATTTTTTTGAAAAACACGGATTTCACGTTTCGTCACGATTAGCCGATAAATTGGGTATGCGCGCTACTAATGTGCGTTTATTTTTTATCTATATTTCCTTTGTAACGGTCGGACTCGGATTTGGGTTTTACCTCACGCTTGCCTTTTGGATTAAATTAAAAGATTTGATTCGGGCCAAGCGAACCTCCGTTTTCGACTTATGACATAAACAACTTTCACTCTATACGCCAAAATACCATGTCAAAAGCCAATCAAAACCATCAGTCATTTTTACATTTTTCTAAAAGCCAACGAAAAGGATTACTTGCATTATTCATAATCATTGTAGGAATACAAATTGCAAGTTCTACGCTTGACTTGACTTCAAAATCCAAGCCTACATCAGAAGAACAACAATGGTTGTCTGTTCAGAACGAAATTGATTCGTTGAAATCTGAAAAGCCCAAAGCGGTGTATCAAATGTATCCGTTCAATCCTAATTTTATTACCGATGCTAAAGGCTATAAACTCGGAATGACTTTGGAACAAATAGATCGTTTGTTAGCATACAGAAAAAAAGGAAAATTTGCGAATTCGGCAGAAGAATTTCAAAAAGTTACTGGTATTTCCGATTCATTACTTAATGCAATCTCACCCTATTTCAAATTTCCAGATTGGGTGAACAAACAAAAAGCTGGAGATTATCAAAATTCATTTAAGAAATCCAATTGGAAAGAGTTTCCAAAGAAAGAAAAGATGAAAGTTCTCGACATCAATCAAGCTACCAAAGAAGATTTGATGAAAGTATACGGAATAGGCGATGCCATTTCTGACAGAATTTTAAAACAAAGAGAACTTTTAGGAGCTTTTGTCTCTATGGAACAAATGGATGATGTTTGGGGTTTATCGCCCGAAGTAGTTGGTAAACTTAATCAAGATTTTAAAATAGCAAATCCGCCAAAGCCTAATAAAATCAATATAAATAATGCGTCAATCAAAGAGTTAGGACAATTTCCATATTTCAGATATCCTATTTCTAAGAATATTGTTACGTATAGAAGTATGAATGGGGATGTGAAAATTGAGGATTTGTCAAAAATAAAGGGTTTTCCTGTTGATAAAATAAAAATAATTGCCTTATATTTGGAATTCTAAAATAATAACCTAAAAAAGGCTTGTATATGAATTCTATATATTTTACTGAAGAGCACGAATTGTTTAGAAAAAGTCTGAAAGATTTTTTGCAAAAAGAAGTTGTGCCACATATCGAAAAATGGGAAAAAACCGGAACCATTGAGCGATTTATTTGGAAGAAATTTGGTGAGATGGGTTTTTTTGGAATTGCATATCCTGAGGCTTATGGTGGCTTGAATCTCGATTTGTTTTATACCGTGATTTTTTTAGAAGAACTTCAAAAAATAAATTCTTCTGGATTTGCGGCGGCCATGTGGGCACACGCCTATTTAGCCATGACGCATTTGAATGCAGAAGGTGATGAGCGAATCAAACAAGAGTATTTAGCGCCAAGTATTTCTGGGGATAAAATAGGTGGGTTGTGTATTACGGAACCTTTTGGAGGAAGTGATGTAGCGGGAATGCGCACCACAGCTGTAAAAAAAGGTGATAAGTATATCATTAATGGATCTAAAACATTCATCACCAATGGTGTTTATGCCGATTATTATGTGCTGGCTGCTAAAACAAGTCCAGAATTAGGAAATAAAGGAATTAGCATCTTTTTGATGAATACTAATTCAAAAGGAATCTCTGCGACTAAATTGGATAAACTAGGTTGGAGAGCTTCTGACACGGCCGAAATTGCTTTTGACAATGTAGAAATACCTGTAGAAAATCTAATGGGTGAAGAAGGAAAGGGCTTTCCTTACATTATGCAACATTTTGCTTTAGAACGTTTGATTATGGCTATCAACGCCCATGCTAGAGCCGAATACGCTATCGAATACGCGGTTGATTATATGTCGAAACGAGAGGCATTCGGTACCACTATTAATAAATTTCAAGCATTACGACATACTATGGTAGACCATGCTACAGAAGTGGAGCATTGTAAAATATTCAATTATGCTGCGGTCGCCCGATTGAATCAAGGAGAGTACGTGGTTAAAGAAGCGACTATGGCCAAATTAAAATCAACTAAAGTAGCCGATGAAGCCATATATAGTTGTTTACAAATGCTAGGAGGCTATGGGTATATGGAAGATTATCCAATGGCACGATTATTAAGAGACAGTCGTTTGGGGCCTATTGGCGGAGGAACTTCTGAGATTTTGAGAGAAATTTTATCCAAAATGATTATTGATAAACAGAATTATCAACCCGCAGTAAAATAATTGATGATTCATAATTGATAATTCGAAATTATTATTACTTTTGCACCCACTAAATGAGAGGAGGTGTCTAGATTATGTTAATTATACCAATTAAAGACGGAGAAAATATCGATAGAGCATTAAAGCGCTATAAAAGAAAATTTGACAAAACAGGAACTGTTCGTCAGTTAAGAGCACGTCAAGCGTTCACTAAGCCATCTGTAACCAGAAGAGCTCAAGTTCAAAAAGCAGCGTATATTCAAAACCTAAGAGACTCATTAGAGAGCTAGTATTTTTTTGAATTAAAATATAACCGCCAGTCCATAAAGTTTTATAACTTTGTTGATGGCGGTTTTTTATTGCTGTTAACTTATATGAACAATCTTAAAGCATTTCAAGAATATCTTCAACTCGAAAAAAACTATTCGATACATACCGTAAATAATTATGTAAAGGATTTATTGTTCTTTCAGGAATTTCTCAAAAACGATTTTGATCACGAAGGTTTGGAAGTAGTAAATTATAGCATGATTCGGAGTTGGATTGTTTTAATGGTTGACAATGGCGTTTCAAACAGTTCTATAAATCGTAAAATATCTTCGTTGAAATCCTTTTATAAGTTTTTGCTTAAGATAAAGCAAATAGAGTCCAGTCCATTACTAAAGCACAAGTCGTTAAAAACCCCTAAAAAAATTCAAATTCCTTTTTCGGAAAAAGAATTGGATAAAGTGTTAAATCATATTAATTACCCTGATGGATTTGATGGAATTCGGGATAAATTGATTATTGATTTGTTTTATACCACTGGTATAAGAAGAACCGAATTAATTAATTTGAAAATGCAAAACATTGATTTGTCGAATAATACAATCAAGGTTTTAGGAAAAAGAAATAAGGAGCGTATTGTTCCAATATTGCCAATTATTTCTAAACAGATTAGTTTGTATTTGTCTGAACGAGTTCAAATAGAGCAAATTAAAGATGTGGATTATTTTTTTTTAATGTTAAAAGGCGTTAAATTGAATGATTCGTTTGTTTATCGTTTAATAAATTATTACTTTAGTAATGTCTCCGAGAAGGTAAAAAAGAGTCCGCATATATTGCGTCATACGTTTGCAACTCATTTATTAAACAACGGAGCCGATCTAAATTCAGTTAAAGAACTTTTAGGACATTCTAGTTTGGCCTCAACACAAGTCTACACTCATAATAGTTTGGCAGAACTTAAAAAAGTATATGGAGATGCACATCCTAGAAATCAGAAATAGTTCTCAAGTGTAACCATTAATATAAAAATTATGAAGGTAAATGTAAATGCAGTAAATTTTACAGTTGACAGAAAATTGGTTGATTTTGTTCAACAAAGAATGGATAAATTAGAAAAGTATTACGATAAAATTGTTTCTGCTGACGTTTTTTTGAAAGTTGAAAACACGAGTGACAAAGAAAATAAAATTGTTGAGATAAAAATTTTGGTTCCTGGCGATGATTTTCTAGTGAAAAAACAATGTAAAACTTTTGAAGAAGCAGTTGAATTATCAGCAGAATCATTAGAAAGATTATTGGTAAAAAGAAAAGAAAAAACTAGAACGCACATTTAATAAAATTTTTTACAAAAAATATTTTGATTAAAAAATAAAATGCCTACATTTGCAGTCCGTTAGAAATAGCGGACTTTTTTTATTGAATATGCCAGCGTAGCTCAGTTGGCTAGAGCAGCTGATTTGTAATCAGCAGGTCGTGGGTTCGAGTCCCTCCGCCGGCTCTTTTAAGGTATTGAATAATAATGGTTTGGGGAGATACTCAAGCGGCCAACGAGGGCGGACTGTAAATCCGCTGACTACGTCTTCGCAGGTTCGAATCCTGCTCTCCCCACAAAAGTTTTGATTGGAGTACTTTTCAAAAGTTTGCTTTTGTAAATGTGCGAAAAGCAAAATTTTCGTAAGGAGCCACCCTTGCGGATCACCGAAGCACAGCGAGGTAATCCTGAAAGTGGTTCTTTTGAAGGTTGTGCTAAAGTCAGAATTCCTTGCCGACTTAGCTCAGGGGTAGAGTGCTTCCTTGGTAAGGAAGAGGTCACGGGTTCAATTCCCGTAGTTGGCTCAAAATTTGAAAATTTGAACACTAATAAATATATAACTAAGATTAAAAATTAAGTAAAATGGCAAAAGAAACCTTTAACCGTTCGAAACCACACTTAAATATTGGTACGATCGGACACGTGGATCACGGTAAAACAACTTTAACAGCAGCAATCACAAAAGTATTATCTGATGCTGGTTACTGTCAAGCAAAATCATTTGATCAAATTGATAATGCACCTGAAGAAAAAGAAAGAGGTATTACAATTAATACGTCTCACGTTGAATATGAAACTGCTAACCGTCACTATGCGCACGTAGACTGTCCAGGTCACGCGGATTACGTTAAGAACATGGTTACAGGTGCTGCTCAAATGGATGGTGCTATCCTTGTTGTTGCTGCAACAGATGGTCCAATGCCACAAACACGTGAGCACATCCTTTTAGGGCGTCAAGTAGGTATTCCAAGAATCGTTGTATTCATGAATAAAGTGGATATGGTTGATGATGCGGAATTATTAGAATTAGTAGAAATGGAAATCAGAGATTTATTATCATTCTACGAATATGATGGAGATAATGGTCCTGTTGTTCAGGGTTCTGCTTTAGGTGGATTGAATAATGATCCAGTTTGGGTTCCAAAAATTATTGAATTAATGGAAGCTGTTGATAACTGGATTGAAGAGCCAATTCGTGATACAGAAAAACCTTTCCTAATGCCGGTTGAGGATGTGTTTACAATTACAGGTCGTGGAACTGTTGCTACAGGTCGTATCGAAACTGGAGTTTGTAATACAGGAGATCCAGTAGAAATCATTGGTATGGGTGCTGAAAAATTAACTTCAACTATTACAGGTATCGAAATGTTCCGTCAAATCCTTGATAGAGGTGAGGCTGGAGATAATGCAGGTATCTTGTTAAGAGGTGTTGCTAAAGAAGATATCAAAAGAGGAATGGTAATTGTTAAGCCAGGATCTGTTAAACCACACGCTAAATTCAAAGCAGAGGTTTATATCTTGAAAAAAGAAGAAGGTGGTCGTCACACGCCATTCCACAATAACTACCGTCCACAGTTTTACGTACGTACAACTGACGTAACAGGAGTTATTTCTTTACCAGCAGGTGTAGAGATGGTAATGCCAGGTGATAACTTAACAATTGATGTAGCTTTATTAAGCCCAATCGCAATGAACGTAGGTTTACGTTTTGCTATCCGTGAAGGTGGTAGAACAGTTGGTGCTGGTCAAGTAACTGAAATCGTAGAATAATTATCAAATTAGATAAAGAGCCAGTGTTGTTTTTTTAACAACACTGGTTTTTAATAAACGGGCGTAGTTCAAGGGTAGAATAGCGGTCTCCAAAACCGTTGATGGGGGTTCGAATCCCTCCGCCCGTGCAAAAATAAATACATTATTATGTCAAAAGTATTAAATTATTTTTCAGAAGCATTTGAAGAGTTAAAGTCAAATGTTACTTGGCCAGAGTGGGCTGAAGTACAAAGATTAACAATTGTTGTTGCTCTTTTTTCTATCATATTTGCTATGGCAACATGGGGAGTTGATGAGCTTTGTTCAAGAGCAATTGCTGGTTTTTTCAAATTGATAAAAGGATAATATTTTTACCATGGCAGATAATAGTGTGAAAAAGTGGTATGTTGTAAGAGCTGTGAGCGGTCAGGAAAATAAGGTTAAGGCCTATATTGAAACTGAAATCAGCAGACTCGGCATGAGTGATTACATCTCTCAGGTTCTTGTCCCGACAGAAAAAGTTGTTCAAGTTCGTGACGGTAAGAAAATATCTAAAGATAAAGTTTATTTTCCAGGCTATGTAATGATTGAAGCTAATCTTACGGGTGAAATTCCACATATTATCAAATCGATAACAGGTGTTATTGGGTTTTTAGGTGAAGTTAAAGGTGGTGATCCTGTGCCTTTAAGACTATCTGAAGTAAATAGAATGTTAGGAAAAGTTGATGAATTGGCTGTTAATGTAGATACCCAAGCTATTCCTTACAAAATTAATGAAACAGTTAAGGTTATTGATGGTCCTTTCAATGGTTTCAACGGAACTATTGAGAAAATCAATGAAGAAAAGCGTAAACTTGAAGTTATGGTGAAAATTTTCGGAAGAAAAACGCCATTAGAATTGAGTTTTATGCAAGTTGAAAAAGTATAATATTTGTTACATACATAATTAAATCCACATCAATCGCTTCCAATGATGATGTGTTAAATTTTTAAACAATGGCTAAAGAGATTAGTAAAGTAGTTAAACTACAAGTTAAGGGAGGTGCTGCGAACCCATCGCCACCGGTTGGACCTGCTCTGGGAGCTGCTGGTGTTAACATCATGGAATTCTGTAAGCAATTTAATGCTAGAACCCAAGATCAACCTGGCAAAGTATTACCGGTACAAATTACCGTGTATAAAGACAAATCATTCGATTTTGTTGTTAAAACTCCACCTGCTGCTATTCAATTATTGGATGCTGCTAAATTAAAATCTGGTTCAGGCCAGCCTAATAGAAAAAAAGTTGCAAATGTAACTTGGGATCAAATTAAGGCTATTGCTGAAGACAAGATGGTTGATTTAAATGCTTTCACAATTGAAAAAGCGATGAGCATGATTGCTGGAACAGCTAGATCTATGGGTATAACTGTAACTGGAGATTCTCCTCTAAAATAAGGTAAGAAATGGCAAAATTGACAAAAAAACAAAAAGAGGCTGCTTCAAAAATTGAAAAAAACAAATTATATTCTTTAAAAGATGCTTCATCTTTATTGAAAGTTGTTGCTTCAGCAAAATTTGATGAGTCTGTAGATATTGCTGTTAAACTTGGAGTTGATCCTAGAAAAGCAAATCAAATGGTAAGAGGTGTTGTAACTCTTCCTCATGGAACTGGAAAAGATACTAAAGTTTTGGCTTTGGTTACTCCAGATAAAGAAGCAGAAGCGAAAGCTGCTGGAGCTGACTATGTTGGATTAGACGATTACCTTCAAAAAATTAAAGATGGTTGGACAGATGTTGATGTAATCATCACGATGCCAGCTATTATGGGTAAATTAGGTCCGTTAGGACGTGTATTAGGTCCTAGAGGTTTAATGCCAAACCCAAAAACTGGAACTGTTACTATGGAAATTGGTAAAGCAGTTGCTGAGGTAAAAGCTGGTAAAATCGACTTTAAAGTTGATAAAACAGGTATCGTTCATGCAGGAATTGGAAGAGTTTCTTTTGAAGCTGACAAACTTGTTGACAACGCTCACGAAATTATTCAAACATTAATTAAATTAAAACCAACTGCAGCGAAAGGTACTTACATCAAGTCAATTCACTTGTCTAGTACTATGAGTCCTGCTATTGCTTTAGATCCTAAAGCGGTATAATTGGTAGTTAAACAAATTTTATTATGACTAGAGAAGAAAAATCAATCGCGATAGAAGATTTAACTGCAAAGTTGGCTGAAAGTAATATCATTTACATTGCAGATACTTCTGGATTAAATGCTGAAACAACATCAAATTTAAGAAGAGCTTGTTTTAAAGCTGGTATTAAATTGGAAGTGGTTAAAAATACTTTGCTTGAAAAAGCAATGGAAGCTTCTGCAAACGATTATGGCGATTTAGCCTCTGTATTAAAAGGAAATTCTTCCGTTTTAATTGCAGATATCGCTAATGCACCAGCAAAAATCATTAAAGAATTCCGTAAGAAATCAGAAAAGCCTGCTTTTAAAGGTGCTTACATCAACGGTGAAATTTACATCGGAGATAACCTTTTAGATAGCTTAGCTTCATTGAAATCTAAAGAAGAAGTTATTGGAGAAATCATCGGATTACTTCAATCTCCTGCTAAACGCATCATTTCAGCTTTATTAAACAATGCTGAACAAAAAGGTGAAGCTGCTGCAGAATAATTCGCGCACGAATAAACAAAAATAAATTTAAAAACATTTTAAACGATAGAAAAAATGGCAGATTTGAAACAATTCGCAGAACAATTAGTTAACTTAACGGTTAAAGAAGTTAACGATTTAGCTACAATATTAAAAGATGAGTATGGTATCGAGCCTGCTGCTGCAGCTGTAGTAGTTGCTGCTGGTGGTGGAGATGCTGGTGCTGCTGAAGAGCAAACAGAATTCACTGTAGTATTAAAAGATGCTGGTGCTTCTAAATTAGCAGTTGTTAAAGCGGTTAAAGAATTAACTGGTTTAGGATTGAAAGAAGCTAAAGATATGGTAGACGGTGCTCCTGCTAACATTAAAGAAGGAGTTACTAAAGCAGAAGCTGAAGGTTTGAAAAAATCTTTAGAAGAAGCTGGAGCTGTTGTTGAGTTAAAATAACTCTTACATAGTTTTAGAACAAGGTTTAGGTCTTGAGTTTAACCGCTCAATGGCCTAAACCATTTTTCGTATAATAAAATTATACTCCAAAATTTATCTTTAGGAGTTTAAAATACGAAAAACTTTTAGTCAATACGAAGAAAGAATTGTATAGATACTGGTGCAATTTTAAAGATGTATTGATCGTAAAAGAAAGTATACATTACAAAAAACAATTACTTTTTTTTAATCAAAATTTTGTCCATTGATGATAACAAATCAGACTGAAAGATTGAATTTTGCCTCAACAAAAAACATTCCTCAATATCCAGACTTTTTGGATGTTCAGGTTAAATCGTTTAAAGATTTTTTCCAATTGGAAACTAAATCTGACGAAAGAGGCAACGAAGGGCTATACAATACCTTCATGGAAAACTTTCCAATAACTGATACAAGAAACCAATTTGTATTAGAATTCCTTGATTACTTTGTTGATCCACCACGTTACACTATTCAAGAGTGTATCGAAAGAGGTTTAACGTACAGTGTACCTCTTAAAGCACGCCTTAAATTATATTGTACTGATCCTGAACATGAGGATTTTGAAACGATAGTTCAAGACGTTTATTTAGGAACGATTCCTTACATGACGCCAAGCGGAACATTTGTTATAAATGGAGCTGAGCGTGTTGTTGTTTCGCAATTACACCGTTCTCCAGGAGTTTTCTTTGGACAATCATTCCATGCCAATGGTACTAAATTGTACTCTGCCAGAGTAATTCCTTTCAAAGGTTCTTGGATAGAATTTGCAACGGATATCAATAACGTAATGTATGCGTACATTGATAGAAAGAAAAAATTACCAGTAACTACTCTTTTACGTGCTATCGGATTTGAAAGAGATAAAGACATTCTTGAAATTTTTGACCTTGCAGAAGAAATCAAAGTTTCAAAAACGGGTCTTAAAAAATACATTGGTAGAAAATTAGCTGCGAGAGTATTGAATACTTGGCACGAAGATTTCGTGGATGAGGATACTGGCGAAGTTGTTTCTATCGAGCGTAACGAAATCATTTTAGATCGTGACACTATCTTAGATAAAGATAATGTAGAAGAAATTCTTGACGCTGATGTAAAAGTAATTTTGTTGCACAAAGAGGATAACAATCAAGTTGATTATGCAATTATCCACAATACTTTACAAAAAGATCCAACAAACTCTGAAAAAGAGGCTGTTGAACACATATACAGACAATTACGTAACGCTGAACCGCCTGATGAGGAAACGGCTCGTGGTATTATTGATAAATTGTTCTTCTCTGACCAACGTTACAACTTAGGTGAAGTAGGCCGTTATAGAATGAACAAAAAGTTAAACCTTGATATTCCAATGGAAAAACAGGTTTTAACTAAAGAAGATATCATTACTATCATTAAATATTTGATCGAATTAATCAATGCGAAAGCCGATATTGATGATATTGATCACTTATCAAACCGTCGTGTTAGAACAGTTGGTGAACAACTTTCTCAACAATTTGGTGTTGGTTTAGCGCGTATGGCTAGAACCATTCGTGAGCGAATGAACGTTAGAGATAACGAGGTGTTTACACCTATCGATTTGATTAATGCTAAAACATTATCATCGGTAATTAACTCGTTCTTTGGTACCAATCAGTTGTCTCAATTTATGGATCAAACCAATCCATTAGCGGAGATTACACACAAAAGAAGATTATCAGCACTTGGACCAGGTGGACTTTCTAGAGAAAGAGCTGGTTTCGAGGTTCGTGACGTTCACTATACACACTACGGAAGACTTTGTCCAATTGAAACTCCTGAGGGACCAAACATTGGATTGATTTCATCTCTAGGTGTTTATGCAAAAGTAAACGGAATGGGTTTCATTGAAACGCCTTACCGTAAAGTAACTAACGGACAAGTTGATTTGACATCTGAACCAATTTATTTAAGTGCAGAGGAAGAAGAAGGTAAAATGATTGCTCAAGCAAACATCGAAATGGATGCTAAAGGAAACATTACTGCTGATAAAGTTATTGCTCGTGAAGAAGGCGATTTCCCAGTAGTTGAGCCATCTGCTGTTCATTATACTGACGTTGCGCCTAATCAAATTGCTTCTATTTCGGCTTCATTAATTCCGTTCTTGGAACATGATGATGCGAACCGTGCCTTGATGGGATCGAACATGATGCGTCAAGCCGTTCCATTATTACGTCCAGAAGCTCCAATCGTTGGTACAGGTCTTGAAAGACAAGTAGCTTCCGATTCAAGAGTGTTGATTAATGCTGAAGGAAACGGAACTGTTGAGTATGTTGATGCTAATATGATTACCATTAAATACGACAGAACTGAAGAAGAGAGAATGGTAAGTTTTGACCCAGATGAAAAAACATATCAATTAATCAAATTTAGAAAAACGAATCAAAGTACGTCTATCAACTTGAAACCAATCGTTAGAAAAGGGGATAGAGTTCAATTAGGACAAGTACTTTGTGAAGGATATGCGACTCAAAACGGAGAATTAGCTATCGGTAGAAACCTTAAAGTGGCCTTTATGCCATGGAAAGGATACAACTTCGAGGATGCGATTGTAATCTCTGAAAAAGTAGTTCGCGATGATATTTTCACGTCTATTCACGTAGATGATTATTCATTGGAAGTTAGAGATACTAAATTAGGAAACGAAGAGTTGACTAACGATATTCCTAACGTTTCTGAAGAAGCAACTAAAGATTTAGATGAAAACGGAATGATAAGAATTGGAGCTGAAGTAAAACCTGGCGACATTCTTATCGGAAAAATTACACCAAAAGGAGAATCTGACCCAACTCCAGAAGAGAAATTGTTAAGAGCGATCTTCGGAGATAAAGCTGGTGATGTAAAAGATGCTTCGTTAAAAGCGTCTCCATCATTACACGGTGTGGTTTTGGACAAAAAATTATTTGCAAGAGCGGTAAAAGATAAACGTAAACGTACCAAAGATAAAGACGATTTGACGGCTTTAGAAATGGAATTCGAAACTAAATTTATCGAATTAAAAGATAAATTGATTGAGAAACTATTCGTTATTGTTGACGGAAAAACTTCGCAAGGAGTGATGAATGATCTTGGAGAAGAAGTATTGCCAAAAGGTAAAAAATATTCTAAAAAGATGCTTCAATCTGTTGAAGATTTCGCTCACTTAACTAAAGGTCAATGGGTTGCTGATGATGATACTAACCGTTTGGTTAACGATTTGATTCACAACTACAAAATCAAGTTAAACGATTTACAAGGAGCTTTACGTAGAGAAAAATTCACGATTACTGTTGGAGATGAATTACCAGCTGGAATCTTGAAATTAGCGAAAGTTTATATCGCTAAAAAACGTAAGTTAAAAGTAGGTGATAAAATGGCGGGTCGTCACGGTAACAAAGGTATTGTTGCACGTATCGTTCGTCATGAAGATATGCCGTTCCTTGAAGATGGAACTCCAGTAGATATCGTGTTGAATCCACTTGGTGTACCTTCTCGTATGAACATTGGTCAAATTTATGAAACTGTTCTTGGATGGGCAGGTCAAAAATTAGGTCGCAAGTATGCAACACCAATCTTTGATGGTGCTACTTTAGATCAAATCAATGAATTAACAGACGAAGCAGGAATCCCAAGATTTGGTCATACCTATTTATATGACGGAGGAACAGGAGAACGTTTCCACCAAGCAGCAACCGTTGGAGTAATCTATATGTTGAAACTTGGACACATGGTAGACGATAAGATGCACGCACGTTCTATCGGACCATACTCACTTATTACACAACAACCATTGGGTGGTAAAGCTCAGTTTGGAGGTCAGCGTTTTGGAGAGATGGAGGTTTGGGCACTTGAAGCATACGGTGCATCGAGTACACTACGTGAAATCTTAACTGTGAAATCGGATGACGTTATTGGTAGAGCTAAAACTTACGAAGCTATCGTAAAAGGTGAATCAATGCCAGAACCAGGATTGCCAGAATCATTCAATGTATTGATGCATGAATTGAAAGGTCTTGGATTAGACATCAGATTAGAAGAATAAATAAAAGCAGTATTCAGTTCCTTGTTTTAGGGAGCTGAATACTTATTTATAATACGTTTTTAAGGATTTATACCCGTAAACCGTTCCGATTTTTTATAAAGTTGTCCAATTTTATAACTAGCACTTCAAAAATAGTTTTTGAGGTTTAGAGAAGTAATCCGAGGTAGCGTTTTAGTCCAAAGTTATAGTGTTACAAAGTCCAATGCGACTTTTGATATTTGACTTTTTACTAAAATAAGAATCAATTTTTAATTGCAGATAAATCAATAGTAAAAACTATGATGAATAACAGAAATAACAAAGACAACAAAGGTACAGCGCCTAAAAGATTTGAGAAAATCTCTATTGGTTTGGCATCGCCAGAATCAATTTTAGCTGAATCAAGAGGCGAAGTTTTAAAGCCTGAAACTATTAATTACAGAACGCACAAGCCAGAACGTGATGGTCTTTTCTGCGAACGAATTTTCGGTCCAGTGAAAGATTTTGAGTGTGCTTGTGGAAAATATAAAAGAATTCGCTACAAAGGAATCGTTTGTGACCGATGTGGTGTTGAAGTAACTGAGAAAAAAGTACGTCGTGATAGAGTTGGACACATTAACCTTGTTGTGCCTATTGCTCATATCTGGTATTTCCGCTCACTTCCAAACAAAATTGGATACATTCTTGGCTTACCCTCTAAGAAATTAGACATGATTATCTACTACGAAAGATATGTAGTTATTCAGGCAGGTATTGCTAAAAATGCCGATGGAGAATCGTTACAACGTCTTGACTTTTTAACTGAAGAAGAGTATTTAAATATTTTAGATACCCTTCCAATGGAAAATCAATATCTTGATGATTATGACCCAAATAAATTTGTTGCCAAAATGGGAGCAGAGTGTATTATGGACTTATTAGCAAGAACTGATTTGAACAATTTGTCATACGAATTGCGTCATGCTGCTAATAATGAAACTTCGAAACAAAGAAAAACAGAAGCGTTAAAAAGATTACAAGTTGTTGAATCGTTCCGTGACTCTAACTTGAACAGAGAGAACCGTCCTGAGTGGATGATTCTTAAAGTAATTCCAGTTATTCCGCCAGAATTGCGTCCGTTAGTACCACTAGATGGTGGTCGTTTTGCAACTTCCGATTTGAACGACTTGTACCGTAGAGTTATCATCAGAAACAACCGTTTGAAAAGATTAATGGAAATCAAAGCTCCAGAAGTTATCTTGAGAAACGAAAAACGTATGTTACAAGAATCAGTAGATTCATTATTTGATAACACTCGTAAAGCTTCTGCTGTTAAAACAGAATCAAACAGACCGTTAAAATCGTTGTCTGATTCCTTAAAAGGTAAACAAGGTCGTTTCCGTCAAAACTTATTAGGAAAACGTGTAGATTATTCTGCTCGTTCGGTAATTGTTGTTGGGCCAGAAATGAAATTGTTCGAATGTGGTCTTCCAAAAGATATGGCTGCCGAATTGTACAAACCATTCGTTATTCGTAAATTAATCGAAAGAGGAATTGTTAAAACTGTAAAATCAGCTAAAAAAATAATTGACAAGAAAGAGCCAGTAGTTTGGGATATCCTTGAAAATGTAATTAAAGGTCACCCAGTATTACTAAACCGTGCTCCTACGTTACACAGATTGGGTATTCAAGCATTCCAACCTAAACTTATTGAAGGAAAGGCAATCCAATTGCACCCATTAGTTTGTACGGCGTTTAATGCGGATTTTGATGGGGATCAAATGGCGGTTCACTTGCCACTTGGACCAGAAGCAATTCTAGAAGCTCAATTATTAATGTTGGCTTCTCACAATATCTTGAATCCTGCGAATGGTGCTCCAATTACGGTACCATCTCAAGACATGGTTTTAGGTCTTTATTACATGACCAAAGAGCGTTTGTCTACTCCAGAACATAAAATTTTAGGTCAAGATTTGACTTTCTATTCTGCAGAAGAAGTAAATATTGCTTTAAATGAAGGAAGATTAGAATTGAATGCTCGTGTGAAAATTAGAGCTAAAGATTTTAATGAAAATGGAGAGTTAGTATATAAAATTATTCAAACTACTGCTGGTAGAGTACTTTTTAATGAAGTAGTTCCGCAAGCAGCTGGATATATTAATGAGGTATTAACTAAAAAATCTTTACGTGATATTATTGGAAAAATCCTTGCAGTAACAGATGTTCCTACAACGGCTGCTTTCCTAGATAACATGAAGGATATGGGATACAAATTTGCCTTTAAAGGTGGATTGTCATTCTCATTAGGTGATATTAGAATTCCGGAACAAAAAACGAAGTTAATTGCCGATGCAAGAGAACAAGTGGAAGGAATTTCATTAAACTATAACATGGGTCTTATTACCAATAACGAGCGTTACAACCAAGTTATTGATATTTGGACTTCTGCCAATGCGCAATTGACAGAATTAGCGATGAAAAACATTAGAGAAGACCAACAAGGGTTCAACTCGGTGTACATGATGCTTGATTCTGGAGCGCGTGGATCTAAAGAACAAATTCGTCAGTTAACTGGTATGCGTGGTTTGATGGCTAAGCCTAAAAAATCGACTGCTGGTGGTGGTGAAATTATTGAAAATCCAATTCTTTCTAACTTTAAAGAAGGACTATCGATTTTGGAGTACTTTATCTCTACTCACGGTGCTCGTAAAGGTCTTGCGGATACGGCTCTTAAAACGGCAGATGCGGGTTATTTAACTCGTAGATTACATGACGTTTCTCAAGACGTAATTGTAAACTCAGTAGATTGTGGTACTTTAAGAGGAATTGAAGTTTCTGCTTTAAAGAAAAATGAAGAAATTGTTGAAACATTAGGAGAACGTATTTTAGGACGTGTTGCATTACAAGATGTGATTAATCCATTAACTTCTGATGTATTAGTTCATGCAGGTGAGCAAATCACGGAAGCTATTGTTAGAGCCATCGAAGAATCTCCAATCGAAAGAGTGGAAGTGCGTTCGCCTCTTACTTGTGAAGCTAAAAAAGGTATTTGCGCTAAATGTTATGGACGTAACCTAGCGACGGGTAAAATGACTCAAAAAGGTGAAGCTGTTGGTGTTATCGCTGCACAGTCTATTGGAGAGCCAGGTACACAGTTGACACTTCGTACATTCCACGTGGGTGGGGTTGCAGGTGGGGTTTCTGAAGAGTCTAGTATTATTGCAAGATTCGGAGGTAAATTAGAAATTGAAGATCTTAAAACTGTTGTTGGTGAAGATGCTGATGGTAACAAAGTAGATATTGTTGTTTCTCGTTCAACGGAATTAAAATTAGTTGATGTTAAAACAGGAATTCTATTAAGTACGCATTACATTCCTTACGGTTCTGTTATCAGTGTTAAAGACGGTGATGTTGTTGAAAAAGGCGCTGCTATCTGTAAATGGGATCCTTATAATGGTGTAATTGTTTCAGAATTTACAGGAAAAATTGCTTACGAAGATTTAGAACAAGGACAATCGTTCCAAGTTGAAATTGATGAGCAAACAGGTTTCCAAGAAAAAGTAATTTCGGAAGGAAGAAATAAAAAATTAATTCCGACCTTATTGGTTTATGGTAAAGATGGCGAATTAATTCGTTCTTACAACTTACCAGTTGGAGCGCACCTTATGGTAGAAGATGGAGAGAAAATTAAAGCAGGTAAAATTCTTGTGAAAATTCCTCGTCGTTCTTCTAAAGCAGGTGATATTACTGGAGGTTTGCCAAGAATTACTGAGTTGTTAGAGGCTCGTAATCCTTCTAATCCAGCAGTAGTTTCTGAAATTGATGGAGTAGTTTCTTTTGGAAAAATTAAAAGAGGTAATCGTGAAATCATCATCGAATCTAAATTTGGTGAGGTTAAGAAATATCTAGTGAAATTGTCAAGTCAAATTCTTGTTCAAGAAAATGACTTCGTAAAAGCTGGAGTTCCTTTGTCGGATGGCGCTATTACACCAGATGATATTTTAAGAATTCAAGGACCGTCTGCTGTTCAACAGTATTTGGTTAATGAAATTCAAGAAGTATACCGTCTTCAAGGGGTGAAAATTAACGACAAACACTTTGAGGTAGTAATTCGTCAAATGATGCGTAAAGTAAGAGTAGAAGATCCAGGAGATACCTTATTCTTAGAAGAGCAATTAATTCATACTAGTGATTTTATCGTTGAAAATGATAAACTATACGGAATGAAAGTGGTAGAAGATGCCGGTGATTCGGATAATTTAAAACCAGGTCAGATTGTTTCTCCAAGACAATTAAGAGATGAGAATTCGTTATTGAAACGTAATGATAAAAATTTAGTTGTGGCTCGTGATGTTATTACGGCTACTGCAACTCCAGTCTTACAAGGTATTACTAGAGCATCGCTTCAAACGAAATCATTCATCTCTGCAGCATCGTTCCAAGAGACTACTAAAGTATTAAACGAAGCAGCAGTAGCTGGTAAAGTGGATACCTTAGAAGGTCTTAAAGAAAATGTTATTGTTGGACACAGAATTCCAGCAGGAACAGGTATGAGAGATTACGATAACATTATTGTAGGTTCGAAAGACGATTACAATGAGTTAATGGCGAACAAAGAAGAATATATTTATTAATTATGAGTGATAACAATCAACAACCAGGGCAAATTAATATAGAGCTCGATGAAAAAGTGGCTGAAGGAATTTATTCCAACTTAGCCATCATCAATCATTCTCCATCTGAATTTGTGTTAGACTTTGTGACCATCATGCCTGGTGTTCCAAAATCGAAGGTGAAATCGAGAATCATT
Organism: Flavobacterium sp. FG139; assembly: GCF_057809695.1. Lineage (NCBI taxonomy): Bacteria > Pseudomonadati > Bacteroidota > Flavobacteriia > Flavobacteriales > Flavobacteriaceae > Flavobacterium > Flavobacterium sp. FG139. The sequence continues at coordinate 5,650 of NZ_JBMDKL010000004.1, read as the reverse complement.
TTAACTCCGCAACATGCCAAAAGATTATTAAAGGCAATGGGAGAAAATATCCACCGATTTGAACAAGCTCATGGCGAAATAAAGGATTCGGAACAACCGCCAATTCCCTTAAATTTTGGTCCAACTGGACAAGCTTAATATTAAAAAAACTCCTCAAGAAATTGAGGAGTTTTTTGTTTTTGTCTCTTTTTATTTATTTTTTAATATAAAAATTCCGATTAAAAACCTATTTAACCGATGAACGTAAATGTTAATAATTGTTAACAAAAAGCTAACATAAAATATCCCATTTCAGGTATTTAGTTTTTAAATTTGTGATTCAAAATCAAAAAAAATCATATTTTTATGAAAAAATCTTTACAAATTATTAATCCGATGCGATTGCTCTTCTGGAGTATTGCATTTGTTTTAGTCTTGATTCCAGGTATTGGGTATGGGCAAACGTCGGTACAAAACTTTGGGACTACAACAGCTTCGCATGCAAGTCAAACAGGCTCAACTGCAATTATACCCAATCCTACTGGAAGCGGAACAACTTACGTTCGGTCTGGTATTGCAGCTGCTGCCTCGACAATTAATTTAGCTACTACACCTAATGTGTTAGGCACTACAGGAGCTTATTTAAGGGCGGTAAGTTCAACATCAACCTCTGTTGCTAAAGCTTCGCCAATAGTGAGTTATTCTACCGGCTTAGAATTTTACACATCATTCAAGATGCTTTTGGGGGATTCTAGTGGTGGTGCTACAGCTACTTCAGGAGTTTGGACATTTTACCAAGGGTTACAAGGCACTAATTATACTGATAATACCGATGTGTCTAGTGCAAATGTTTTTACGGGATTACGATTTACATTTGGTACTTCAGGAGCTTTGACGCTAACTTATAATAATGGAGGAACGTACAATTCAACTAATTTGACTACTTCGTCTTTTAGTCAAGGGACAATTTATAATGTTGAGATTGTTGGTAACAATAAATCTACAGGGACTATTAATTATACCTATAATGGAACAGCTCAAACAGTTGCTATACAAAAATTTGATTTATACATCAATGGGGTATTAATAGGTAATGATTTGTCTAAAGGAGGAGCCACTGCTAATACAAATGTAAATGCGATGACTTGGACAGGTGTTTCAAGTACATCTAATGCAGCTAACTTGTTTTTAGATGATGTTTTTGCTTACAATACTGTACCAACTTCTATTACAGGATTTGTACCTACAATTTCAGGTAGCGCAACAACCGCTGCTTTTACAACTACATACGGAACATCTTCTGCGGTTCAAAGTTTTACTGTTACAGGTTCAAACCTTAATGGAAATATATTAGCCACAGCGCCGACCAATTTTGAAGTGTCTAGCGATGGTACTACTTATGGTGCCACTGCTACCTTTACACAGTCTTTCGGGAGTGTCAGTGGATCATTAAGAATTAGATTAAAAGCAACGGCACCAGTTTCGGGAACTTACAATTCTCAAAATATAGTGCTTTCAAGTACAGGTGCTACCTCAGTTAATATTACTACTCCTTCATCTGGTAATGCAGTTTCACCAGCTACTTTAACAATTACAGCAAACAATCAAACGGTTTCCTTTGGTGATTCTGTTGCATCGGTATTGGCAGCAGGTACTTATACACCTTCTGGATTTGTAAATGGAGAAAATGCTTCTGTGATTTCGGGTTCTGTTTCTTATACAACAAACTATACCGATACTACTCCTGCATCAACTCCTGGCGTTACAATTTCGCCAGTAGTTACTTCATTAACCGCAAGTAATTATTCATTTGCTTCGGCTAATGGTACGATTACCATTGCTTCTACTCCTGTTCCGATTATTACAAGTGCCTTAAGTTTTAGTTCGGTATATGGAACTGTTGCATCAACTTATACCATTACAGCTACTAATTCGCCTACTTCTTATAGTGCTACTGGATTGCCGTCTGGGTTGTCTTTAAATACTTCTACAGGAGACATCACAGGTACGCCAACAGCAGTTCCTGGTACTTATAATGTTTCTATTTCAGCGTCTAACGGAGGAGGTTCAAGTACCATTCAGACTTTGTCTTATACAATAACTGCAAAACCATTAACAATAACTGGTGCCGTTGCTGATAATAAAGTATATGACAGAACCAATGTTGCAACTATTTCTGGTTCTACTTTAGTTGGGATTTATAATACTGACGTTGTTTCAGTTTCTAATACAGGAACTTTTACAAGCTCGTTAGTAGCTAATGGAATTACAGTTACTTCATCACAAACCTTGAGTGGTGCCGATGCAGGTAAATATTCATTGACAGTGCCAACAGGTTTGTCTGCTAATATCACAGCAAAAGCGTTAACGATTAGTGGTGTTGCAGCTCAAAACAAGCAATTTGATGGAACTACTACTGCAACTTTAACAGGAACGCTAAGTGGCGTTATTTCTCCTGATGTGGTTACCTTAACGTTGAATGGTGTTTTTGCATCTTCTGCTATCGGAAATGGTATTGCAGTTACTTCTACATCAACAATAGGAGGAGCTGATGTTGCCAATTATACATTGACACAACCAACAGGTTTAACTGCAAATATTTCTCCTGCAATTGTTCCTTTGTTACAATGGAATACTTTTGGAAATGCGGGTACTGAGACTACAGAGCCTAGTACAACAAATGATACAAATATAGTAGCTGCAGCATTGAATTACACCGGTAGTTCTGTTACTCCTGCAGGTAATGCTAATCGTTTTGGTGGTTCTAATTGGGGTGTTGGCGCAACGCTTTCTACTTCTAATTATATTCAGTTTACGGTGGCTCCAACTACAGGGTATATGTTTACACCAACTTCTTTATCTTTTATTTGGGATTTTTCTGGTTCAGGTCCATCAGCTGTTACACTAAGATCTTCAGCAGATAATTACACTAGTGATATTGCTACATTAACAGGAATGACTACTAGTACTTCTGCTTTCAAAACATTAAATATTACAGGTCTTTCGGATTTGTCTACAACTACTTTTAGACTATATGGATATGGAGCTACAGCAACCACAGGAACTGGTGGATTTGATTGTGCTGCTACTCAAAATAATGTTAAGTTTAATGGATATACTGCTCTAGCTCCACTACCAGCAATTTCTACATCAGGAACTTTGTCTGCATTGACTACGGTATATGGTACGGCTTCAGCTACAACTTCATTCACAGTGTCTGGAACTTACATGCAAGCTGGGGTTTTGGTTACACCTCCTTCAGGTTATGAAGTTTCATTGTCTTCAGGTTCAGGATTTGCTTCAACAGTTACTGTTGGTGCTTCAGGAACAATATCATCAATACCAGTTTACGTAAGATTAAAAGCAAATGCCACTGTTATCAGTTCGCCTTATTCAGGAGATATTGTATTAACAAGTTCAAATGCAACTCCAGTAAATGTGGCAACAGTTTCAAGTACGGTTACTCCAAAAACAGTAACAGTTTCAGGATTAACAGCAAGTAATAAAGTGTTTGATGGTAATACCGATGCAATATTAAACGGAACAGGTTCTTTAGTTGGTGTTATCAATAGTGATGTAGTTTCTCTAGATGGTACTCCAGTAGGAACTTTTGCAAGTTCTGCGATTGGAACGGGTATTGCTGTTACTGTAACAGGATATTCAATCAGTGGTGCAGGTGCCGGAAACTATTCGTTAACTCAGCCTACTTTATCGGCAGATATAACAAGTATGCCTTCGCCGGTAATTACAAGTGCTTTAACGGCTTCTGCAACTTATGGTGTGGTAGCTTCAACTTATACAATTACGGCTACACAAACACCTACTTCTTTTAATGCCACAGGTTTGCCAAGCGGTTTATCAGTAGATACTACTACCGGTGATATTACAGGAACTCCAACAGCCGTTCCAGGGGTATACTCTGTTACTTTGTCTGCTACAAATGCTGGCGGTACAGGTACAGCAACTTTGAGCTATACCATTTTAGCTAAAGGATTGACAGTAACTGGCGCTACGGCTGATAATAAAGTTTATAATAAATCATTAGCGGCAACCATTTCTGGTTCTACTTTAGTAGGTGTAGTAGGAACGGACGCAGTTTCAATTTCAAATACAGGAACTTTTGCATCTTTTAACGTTGCTAACGGAATTGCAGTGACCTCTACTCAAACGTTAAGTGGTGCTGATGCGGTTAAATATTCATTAACAGTGCCAACAGGTTTAGTTGCTAATATTACACCAAAAGCATTGACTATTAGTGGTGCAACAGCTCAAAATAAAGAAGTTGACGGAAATACAAATGCAGTGATAACAGGAACTCTTGTAGTTGTTGAAGCTGGAGATGTTGTTACTTTAAATGGAACAGGAACTTTTGCTAGTGCTGCTATTGCAAATGGAATTGTAGTTACATCAACAGCAACTTTAGGAGGTGCTAATGCAGGAAACTATACCTTGACACAACCTACAGGACTTACAGCAAATATTACTCCTACAACATTGTTACAATGGAATACATTTGGTAATGCTGGTACAGAAACTACAGAGCCGAGTGTGTCTAATAATGTGCATATTGCTGCTGCAAATTTAACTCAAGGGACTATTACTGCTGCTACTAATTCAAATCGTTTTGGTGGTACAGGATGGTTTGATACAGGAAATACTGCCGGAGGTAATACATTGGCTGAGGCAATTGCAGGAAACGATTACATGCAGTTTGTGGTTGCTCCAACTTCTGGATATACTTTTACCCCAACATCCTTTACTTTTATATGGGATTATTCAGGAACTGGCCCTAAGTCAGTTGCATTACGTTCTTCAGCTGATGGATATACTACAGATTTAGGGACTTTAACGTTTGCTTCAACGAGCACGTCTACCGTTAGAACAATTGCTATTTCTGGTCTTACAAATGTTTCAACTACTACTACATTTAGATTGTATGGTTATGGAGCTACTGCAACTGGTGGAGCTGGTGGATTTGATACTACTGTAAATCAAAGTAATGTTATTTTGTATGGTACTTCAGCGTTATTAACTGGGCCTACAGCTTCTGTTATATCTGGAACAAATTCTATTTGTGATGGCGATGTTGCTGCTATTTCAGTTGCAATGACAGGGGGTAAATCGCCATTTACAGTTGTTTACACTGATGGAACAACAAATTTTACAGAAACTAATTATGTGAGTGGAACAAGTATTATTGTTTCGCCTTTAGTAAATTCTACTTATACTTTGGTATCGGTAACGGATGCAAATTCTTTAGCAGGGACAGGAAATTCAGGTTCTGCTGTGATTACTCTTTTACCAAATGTAACGTATTATCAAGATGCTGATGGTGATGGTTATGGTAACCCTGCGGTATCTCAAGTATCTTGTGTTACATTAGTAGGTTATGTAACAAATGCAACCGATTGTAATGATGCTAATGCTTCAATGCATGCTACTTATACATTCTACGCTGATGCTGATGGCGACGGATATGGAAGTGTAGCTGCTTCAGCACAAACTTTGTGTGCTGCTAATGCTACAACACCTCCTGCTGCTAATTTGTCGTCTAACAACACCGACTGCGACGACACCCGAGCTAATGTTCACCCAGGTGCTGTAGATGTGTGTTACGACGGATTGGACAACGATTGTAATGGCAACATTGACAACGTAGGTCTGCCAGGAG
>NZ_JBMDKL010000039.1:0-1434 GCF_057809695.1 Flavobacterium sp. FG139 | reverse complement strand
ACTAGATATAATGCCTATTCGCTAACACAGGTTTTGCGCTATTGCTAGGCTTGGGCATTTCGGAAAACGGAAGTGAATATTTTTTTTCTTTCAATCTCGTTTTATCTTTCAAAGTTTTCGGTATATTTGTTAACGCCAGTCTTGAAAATGCGCAACAGCGCAAAGCCTGGGAACGTTAGCGAAAAGCATAGTTTTGCGTTTCAAAAAATCAATTTCATTGATTTCTTTCACTTACCTTCTACTCTATTTTTTTCGGAACTTAACTAAACTTTGCCTTAATACTTTACGTCGAAATCTTTCGTGGAATATTTAACGGTAACGGAAAATTTGGGTTGCGTGGAAAACTTCGCGGATTTAGATTGCGCCGAATTGTATTGTGTTGAATTGTGTTGAATTGTATTGCGTGGAATTATATTGCGTGGAATTGTATCGCGGAAAATCTAATTAATACAAACTGAAAACTAAATATGATGCCTATTCGCTAACACAGGTTTTGCGCTATTGCTTGGCTTGGGTTTTATCGGAATGCGGAAGTGAAAATCTTTTTTCTTTCTATCACGTTTTTTCTTTCAAAGTTTTCGGTATATTTGTTAACGCCAGTCTTGAAATGCGCAACAGCGCAAAGCCTGGGAACGTTATGGCTAATACTTCAACCCGTATTCCTAAGACAAAAATATGAAAATATTAAATCTCCTTTTTGTTCCACTTTTGCTACTGAATTTTAGCAGCGAAAAAGAAATGGATTTTGGTGCTTTCTCAATGAAAACTCCAGAGAATTGGACTTACATTAAGCAAAGTGGAGTTGATTCATTCGTTGGAAAAATAGCACTCGACAAAAACGATACTTTACAATTTGATTACGGGCTATACTCAAATAGTTTGGAAGAAGATTTAGGCTACATCATTACAAAAGATAGCGTGTTTACATATGAAGAAAACAAAAATAAAAATGATACAATAAATCGTTATGTGCAAAAGTTTTACGCTAAAAGAGATACTTTAGTTTTGGAAAAATTATACAAGACAGAATTTTCATTTGAAGTAATTAATAATTTGAGAGCAAAGATTGTCAAGCCAAAGAAATCTGGAATTGGATTAACTGGTGTCTACTTTGAAAATACAAGGCCTAATGGAAAAGGTATGAGATTTCAAATAAGTGGCTATAATTTAAGCGATGCGAACGAAAAAGAATTCTTGAAAGCTATTAGAAGTCTAAAATTCAGAGATTGAAAAAGTACTAGCCATAACACAGGTTTTGCGCTATTGCTTGGCTTGGGATTTATCAGAATGCGGAAGTGAATATCTTTTTTCTTTCAATCAGGTTTTTCTTTCTAACTTTTCGTTATATTTGTTAAAGCCAGTCTTGAAATGCGCAACAGCGCAAAGCCTGGGAACGTTAGCGAAAAGCATAGTTTTGCGTTTCAAAGAATCAAT
>NZ_JBMDKL010000038.1:0-1475 GCF_057809695.1 Flavobacterium sp. FG139 | reverse complement strand
ACATATAAAGTGTAGCATGTGTCTGCGTTTAATCCAGTAAATGTATACGTGTTTGATGTTGGAGTAATTAATGTTCCAGATGTTGTAGCTGTAGGTGCTGGAGAGGTACATGGTAATGCTAACACTTCAAATTGTGTAGCCGTACTGTTATTGGTCCATGTCAATGTTCCAGAGTTTGAAGTCACTCCTGAAGTCACAAGCGCTGTTGGTTTAGGACATGTTGGAGGTGGTGCACAGGTAATGTTAGTAACCCAACCGGCGCCTGTTACACTTCCATCAGATGTAAACACAAATGTTAAACATCCACCTGGAGTAGATGAAGTGAACGTCGGTGGAACGTTAGTTCCTGAATACGAACCTAAAAGAGGTGCTGTGGCACTACTTCCATCATATATACTTAAAACATCAAATCCTGCTTCTGTTGCAAATGATGTAAAAGCCACCGTAACTAAATCGGTAGTGTTAGACGGGCATATAGCGGTAGTAATGTTTTCATTATTACTATAGGCTCCTGTTGAACCTCCCGAATCCACAAAATTTCCACCACAACCTATTGGTGCGACAGAAGTTGAAAAAGCAAACGGTCCTGCCCAAGCACTTGAAAGTCCTGGTCCACATACTGATCTAACGTAAAAAGTATATGGTGAATTGGCTGTTAAACTTGTAGCAATGTAAGAAGTTGTATTTGATGTTCCAGTTGGAACACCCGTTGGAACACCCGCTGCACCTGGAACAACCTCAATTTCCCAAGAAGTTCCTGTAGCGTCTGTCCAAGTTAAGTTAGCAGTAGTAGACTGTGGAGTAGCCCCTAAAGCAGAAGGAGCAAAACATTGTTGAACCAATCTAATGTCGTCAATTAACCATCGGTCTCCACCCAAACTAGCTGTTGGTTGTGTAAATCGCATTACAAAAGCAATGTGAACTTGATGACCTGCAAAAGCAGATAAGTCAACTACTTTTTCTTCATATACATTATAGGTAGTAGAAAGTGTCGCTTCAGTCCATTGTTGAGGTGTAAGAGTATAATTGGCGGCAGTGGTTTGAGCGCCTGCAGTAGCTACTGCATTATCATATACTTTAATAAGGTATTCTGTACCATTAGCTCCACTGATTGTAGATCTAGTCCAAAAACGTAATTGTCCATTAGCTGGAACTGTAAGTAATGGAGTTGCCAGATAATCTTCAGAGGTGTTTCCAATTCCGATATTTTCTCGATCCATAAAGGCCGAATTAGTTCCAGCATAAACGTTTGCAGCAACAGCTGTAATGTTCCATCTTCTGGTTAGTCCAACACCGTTATCAAAAACAGCCCATTGGTTGCCTGTAGCTCCAGTGCCCAATGTCCATGGACTTGGTGTAGTTGGCGCTGCTAAATCAGGTCCCGTAGTACCTTCAAATCCTTCAGTTCCGGGTGTAGGAAACTGAGAAAAACCTGCTACCGAGAAAAGTAAAGCAATAATCAGTAAAGTAATTTT
>NZ_JBMDKL010000037.1:0-1479 GCF_057809695.1 Flavobacterium sp. FG139 | reverse complement strand
CTGGTTGCGTTGAAATCTGTGCATCTTTCGTGCTTAATACAAACGAACAAGAAACACCATCTGCGTTGTCATCACAAACTACATAGTTCGTTGGTGTACTGATTGTTGGGGCAGTGATATGAGTCACCGTTGCTGAAGCGCTTGCTCCAACACATCCTGTAACAACGTTGGTTGCAACCACACTGTAAACTCCAGCAACTGTTGTGGTAAAACTAGCAACATTTCCTGGATTAGCAACTCCCGAAGGAACCGTCCATAAATAAGAATACGTTCCTGTAACAGCCGCAGTGGCTGTTAGAGTTGCCACAGCACCTTGACAAACCGTTGGACTGTTAACTGTAATTACAGGTAGTGGATTCACAACTAAATTAAGTGACCCTACCGAAGTACAGCCTGTTACTGTATTTTTAATGTTATACCAAATCGTTTTGGTATTTGAGGTATACAAACTTGGTAATGGATTTACCTGATTGGTAGCATCTGATTGGGTCAAATAATACGATACCACCATAGAAGATTGTCCATTGATGATTTGTGCATCTTTGGTTGGTAAATTAAATTGTTCAATCCCATCGCCAGGACTATTCGTATCACACAATTGATAATTTGGTACCGTAACCACTAATGGTTTCGGATTTACAATTAATTGGAATGTGGTCGTAGAATAACAGGCTGGTGCATTTGGATCAATAACATGCACATAAATATCTTGCGGGTTATTGATATTGCAATACGGTGTGTTTTTTGGTATTGGGTTATTACCCGTCTGACCATCTGATGGAGTTAAATGGTAGGTAATTGTTAAACCAGGTGTTGTAGTAACTTCACTATCTTTTGTGTTTAAAACAAACAAGCACGATACCCCATCGGTATTATCATCACAAACTTGATAAGAGGTTGGTGTAGATAACACTGGAGCTGAAATTACTTTGATACTTCCTGTTAACGATGGGCTACCACAGTTTCCTCCTGTAGTAGTTACCGTATAAGCATATGGAGTTGCAGAGGCGGTATTTGGTGTTCCTGATATGGTCAACGTTGACCCTGTTATTGCCCAAGTAACTCCATTAGGCAAACCTGTTACTGTAGCTCCTGTAGCCGTACCTCCAAAAGTATACGTGATATTAGTAATTGATGCATTAACACATACGGTCTGATTAGATGTTGGAGCCGTTGAAGTTAATACTATCGTTGCTAAAGGTTCTATAGTGATTGTTCCTGTTAGCGATGGTGTGCCACAAGCACCTCCTGTAGTGGTAATTGTGTATGGGAACGTTCCAACAGTGCTTGAACTACCTGAAATAGTAACTGTGTTTGCTGTGGTACTGGCTGTAATACCTGTTGGTAATCCCGTTACTGTAGCTCCAGTGGCGGTACCTCCAAAAGTGTACGTGATATTGGTAATAGTTGCATTAGCACAAACTGTTTGGGTACTAGTGGCTGGTGCAGAGGTTAGGGTTAACGTAGCTAATGGTTGTA
>NZ_JBMDKL010000036.1:0-1534 GCF_057809695.1 Flavobacterium sp. FG139 | reverse complement strand
ATATTTGTTTTCGTCAGTGCCGAAAACCGCCACTGGCGCAAGCGACGAAACGTTATAACCAAGCCTCTCAAAACTGCATAAAAAATCAAAAATGAATCTAATCCAAGACCAAGCAACTCGTTTCTATGAATGGAAGTCAAATGAGTATGGAAATTATCAGGAATTTATAACAGAAGTTAGAACGCAACTTTATGAATACCGAAAAGACGCTCATAAACTTGAGTTTTTAGACCATCTAATGACATTGTTAAAGCAAGATTTTGATAAACATTTGATAGATTGTCCACACAAAAATGAAAAAAATGTTTGTGATGTAAACAAATATTACGAAAACAGTTTATTTTTTATTCAAAACGAACGTGATGAAGTAATTGAATATTTACCCAAGACTGAATTTAACCTTCAAGAAAGGTCTGAAATAAATGATAGTCTACAAAAAATTTTAGAAGATCTTAATAAAATAAAAAAGGGTCAAGAAATCACATATGACGATATCGTTGAAGAATTAAATGAGTTAAAGGAATTCTACTTTTTAAATAAAAAACATTGGTCACAAATGCTAATTGGAAGACTGACAGAAATGGTAGCTAGTGGAGTAATAAGTGAAACGATTAGTAAAAATATTGTTGAAACTATTTTAAAAAATTATACCGGAATAATTTAATAGAAATTAGAAAGGCCTGGTTATAACAGCCGTTTGCGCCAATGGCGTGGCTTGGGATTTATCAGAATGCGGAAGTGATTATCTTTTTTCTTTCAATCGCATTTTTTCTTTCTAACTTTTCGGTATATTTGTTTTCGTTAGTGTCGAAAACCGCCACTGGCGCAAGCGACAGAACGTTGGGCGTCAGTTGGCTGGAACGCAAAAACTATAACTTCAAAAATTAAAACTCGATATTCTAACTTACTCTTCTGAATTCAAGTCTTTGCGCATAAAAATCTTAACTCAAAACTTAATCTTCTGAATCAAAATCTTTGCGTATAAAAATCAGAACTCGGAACTTTGTCTACTGAGGTCGGGACTTGTGATTTTCAACTTGGGACTTATGATTTCAACCTTGGGACCGAACACTTTCACATCGGGACTTATGATTTTCACCTTGGGACCAAACATTTTCACCTCGGGACCAAAGACTTTCCCATTGGGACTTATGACTTTCCTATTGGGACTTGTAATTTACACAATGGGACTTATTGGATTTTATAAATGCTACTTTAAAATAAAACCGAACGCCCAACCGCCGTTTGCTTCTATGGCGTGGCTTGGGACTTATCAGAAAACTGAAGTGATTATTTTTTTTCTTTCAATCATGTTTTTTCTTTCTAACTTTTCGGTATATTTGTTTGCGCCAGTGCTGAAAATCGCCACAGAAAGCAAGCGCCATAACGTTAGCAGAAACCTTAGAGCTACACAAAACGCAAAAAAAATCCTTACAAAAGTTAACTAAGTTTATTTAAAATCTAACAAAGCATATGCAGAATGCAAATAAGCTTATGCAGAATGCAAATGAGCTTATGTAAAATGCAAATGAGC
>NZ_JBMDKL010000035.1:0-2066 GCF_057809695.1 Flavobacterium sp. FG139 | reverse complement strand
GCAGAATGCAAATGAGCTTATGTAAAATGCAAATGAGCTTATGCAGAATGCAAATAGCCTTATGCAGAATGCAAATGAGCTTATGTAAAATGCAAATAAGCTTATGCAGAATGCAAATGAGCTTATGTAAAATGCAAATGAGCTTATGCAGAATGCAAATGAGCTTATGTAAAATGCAAATAGCCTTATGCAGAATGCAAATAGCCTTATGCAGAATGCAAATGAAGACCTGCAGAATGCAAATGAACACCTGCCGAGTTCAACAAAGCAAATTCAAAAACAAATTAGTTAATTACTAAAAGAAAAACTAAATCAATAGAAAGGCTTCTGCTAACAGCCGTTTGCGCCAATGGCGTGGCTTGGGTTTTATCAGAATGCGGAAGTGAATATCTTTTTTCTTTCAATCGCGTTTTTTCTTTCTAACTTTTCGGTATATTTGTTTTCGTCAGTGAGTGAAAACCGCCACTGGCGCAAGCGACAGAACGTTAACTGTAATTTTTTGTCCGAGAAAAAAACAACTTTTTCTTTGATAATTACCAAATTTTGGTAACTTTGTTAAAAATATAAAAATTATGGGACGAAATACATCAGTTTCTCTTGGAAACTATTTTGAAAACTTTGTAGATAGTAGAGTTTCAGAAGGAAGATTTAAAAACGCTAGCGAAGTTATACGAGCTGGATTAAGATTGCTAGAAGAAGAAGAAAGCAAAATTATTGCGCTTAAAAAAGCTATCAGCGAAGGGATTGAAAGCGGAATCGCAAAAGACTTTGATCCAAAAAAACATCTTGAATCGTTAAAAGCCAAAAAGAAAAATGGCTAAATACAAATTAACAAACAAAGCGGTAGAAGATTTATCGAAGATTTGGGATTACACATACGAAGTTTGGTCTGAAAATCAAGCTGACAAATATTATTTTGAACTTATTGAAGATTGTCATGTATTGGCTGAAAATCAAAACTTAGCGAAAAATTATACGGACATTAACGATGATATTTATGGTTATAAATCTGGACAACATATAATTTTCTTCAGAATAATATGCGAAAACGAAATTGAAATTACTAGATTTCTACATTCTAGAATGGATTTAAAAAACAGAATTCAAGAATAAAACTACAGTTAACACAGGTTTTGCGCTATTGCTAGGTTTGGGCTTTTCGGAAAACTTTAGTGAATATTTTTTCTATTAATCAGGTTTTTTTCTTTCAAAGTTTTCGGTATATTTGTTTTCGCCAGTCTTGATATTCGCAACAGCGCAAAGCCTGGGAACGTTAGCGGCTATAATAGCTCACCAAAAATAAAAACAAAATGAGTAATAAAATCTCACATATTTCAATACTTATTGACGACTATGATAAAGCCATTGAATTCTATACAAAAAAGTTGAATTTTATATTATTAGAAGATACTTTTATAGATGAAAATAAGCGTTGGGTAAAAGTTGCTCCTAATAAATTTTCAGAATTTAGTTTATTATTGGCTAAAGCTTCCAATGAAATTCAAAAATCTAGGATTGGTAATCAAACTGGTGGAAGAGTATTTTTATTTATGAACACTTCTGATTTTGAAACTGATCATCAAAACTTGAAAAATAATAATATAAAAATAATCCGAGAACCAAAAACAGAACCTTACGGCAAGGTTTTAGTTTTTGAAGATTGTTATGGAAATCTTTGGGATTTAATTGAACCTTCTGATAATAAAACAGAAAAGTACTATTCAACTGCAATAATCAAAGTTGTTGACAAAGAGAATCTTGAAAAAGTAATAAAAGCGTTGATTGAATTGAAACAAAACACAAGAATTGAAACTGGAAATATTACTTTTGAAGTTCAACAATCTAAAGAAAATCAATCTGAATTTATTATTTGGGAATGCTTTGAAAATGAAATAGAATTCCAAAAACATCTTGATTCAAAACATTTAAAAGATTTTTTAGACTTAGGGTTAATAGAATTTGTAAAAGGTTATCCTTCGCACAATATTTGTTAATCATAAAAATTACAGCCGCTAACAGCCGTTTGCGCCAATGGCGTGGCTTGGGATTTATCAGAATGCGGAAGT
>NZ_JBMDKL010000034.1:0-2325 GCF_057809695.1 Flavobacterium sp. FG139 | reverse complement strand
ATTTTCAAGACTGGCGTTAACAAATATACCGAAAACTTTGAAAGAAAAAACGTGATTTAAAAGAAAAAAGATTTTCACTTCTGCATTCTGATAAAACCCAAGCCTAGCAATAGCGCAAAACCTGTGTTAGCGGCTGTATTTTTTTTATTCAAAGTTTAGTCTTAACTTGTCAAAAATTTAAAAGCTTATTTTTATGTGGGTAGAAGAAGTATTTCTTGAAAATATTAAATGCTTTGAAAAAGATTCGATTCGTTTGGGTTCCTCGAAAGCACCTTATCCTTGGGTTACTCTATTAGGTGAAAACGGAACAGGAAAAAGTACTCTGCTTCAAGCTTTGGCATTATTATTAGCCGGTCCAGAAGGTGCAAAACAGTTGTTAACCAGACCAGCTGGTTGGTCACGAATTCAGAATAAACCAGGAAAGATAACGATACGATTGCACCAAGGAGATAAAGATCCAGGAACTTATGGTGGAGAGAAAAAAGAAAGAAAGGTATTTCAATATACTTTTCATATAACTGGTAGTGAAACTATTAGAATAAATAATAAAGTATATACTGAGCCCGTAATAGCTGAAGACACGAATAGTCGAGCTTTACCTTGGTTACGTGAAAACGCATTACTTCCAAAAGGCAAAGGATGGTTTGCTGCTGGATATGGGGCTTTTAGAAGATTGACTCGAGATAGTAAAATAATTGTTCCTGCTTTACAAACTCCATTGAGATATACAAATTTTTACACTCAATTTAGAGAAGATCAAGCACTAGAAGCATTTGAGTTATGGATGATTTATTTGGATTATCGCATATCAAAATCAAATGATCCACAAGCTTTGAAGCAAAAAGAATGGGGAATTAAGGCTATTAATAAGTTGTTACCTGAAGGAAATTCTTTCGATTCAATTGATAATAATGGTAGTATATGGTTTAATGTTGCAGGTTCAAAAGTTGCCACAATTTCTCTTTCAGATGGTTTTCGTAGTATTTTAGCATTGGCAGGTGATTTAGTTTGGCGATTAATTGAAGCGTTTCCTACAAGTTCTAATCCATTATTAGAAGAAGGTATTGTTTTAATAGATGAGCTTGACATTCATCTTCATCCATCTTGGCAGAGATCTATTGCTGGATTATTGAGAGAGACTTTCCCTAAAATACAATTTATTATGGCTACTCATAGTCCTCTTGTTGCAGCTGGAGCAGGATATGATGCGGTAACATATAGATTTTATAAAAAAGATAACGATACTATTATAGAACAAATTAATAATATCTTTACAAAAAGTGTTGATCAGATTTTGCAAAGTGAAGCATTTGGTTTAGTTTCTTCTTATTCACCAGAAACACAAAAGAAAATAGATAGATATTATTTGTTAAAAAGAAAGCAAAGATTGAATAGTGATGAAAAGCATGAATTACAGTTAACAATTCCTTTTATTCAAGAAGCTTTAGGAATAGATTTAGAAGAATCTAAAACTGAGAAAGAATTGAATGACTTTATATTAAAAAATTGGAAATGATATTCGTAAATAGAATTGTTGAGCCAGCTTCTTTGGTAACTAATAAAGCAAAATGGTTGAGTGATTATTTATTAGCAATTGATAATTACAATGTTAGTCCAACAAAAAATAATAAAAGACTTGTTAATTTAGCTGAGAATAAATATCGGCAGACTGATGTTAAATCGTCTCTAAAAAATATGTTTGAGGGTAAATGTGCATATTGTGAAAGTCATTTAGCTCATGTGAGTTATGGGCATATTGAACATTTTAAACCAAAATCAACCTATCCAGAAGATTGTTTTACATGGAATAATCTTTTGTTAGGTTGTGAGATATGTAATGGTTCTCAATTTAAATCGACACATTTTCCATTAGCAAGTGATAATGGTCCATTGGTCAATCCAACTGTTGAAAATCCATTTGATTTTTTTGAATTTGAATATGATCCTGCCACAAGTTTAGCAAATGTATTGGGCAAAAATAATAGAGGTATAAGAACTGAAGAATTATTAGGTTTAAATCGTCCTGATTTGTTAAAACATAGAAGTAGAATTGTTAGAAGAATTGCTTTTGTTGCAATTAAAGCCGCACAAGGAGATAGTTTAGCCCTTACTGAAATGAAAAGACTGGTTGCAAATGATGAAGAATATTCAGCATTTTCAATTGCATTATCAAATAAATTTGGTTTAGTTCTATAGAATTGTCTTCGGAATTCTAATATAGCCGCTAACGTTTCGTCGCTTGCGCCAGTGGCGGTTTTCGACACAGACGAAAACAAATATACCGAAAAGTTAGAAAGAAAAAACGCGATTGAAAGAAAAAAGATA